>CAYTGJ010000044.1:12822-29992 GCA_964437245.1 uncultured Chitinophagaceae bacterium | reverse complement strand
TCCTAATCCCACATCCGATTTCACCAAACCGCTGGGATTCGTAATTGCAGGAGAAGTCAACGTTTTATTTGTAAATGTCTGAGCGCCATTCAGTGTGGCGACAGAGCTGTCGATACTGAATACGTTTCCGGAAAGCGTAAGCCCTGTTCCATCCACATAGGTCCCTACACCAGCGATCTTGATGAACGTAATGTTCGTACTACCAATCGTCACTGAACTTTCTGAACAGTTCCACTGTGTAGCAGCATTTACAGATCCTCCTTCACAAAGAACTGTAGCGTTGGCGATTTCTTCTCCGGTATTACAATCCTCCGTTCTGTTCCAGGAACCAGATGACACTGCATAAATTCCATTTTCAGTGGAATCCGTCTGATCCTTGACCAGCACCCGGTCATTGGCTACCACCGTCACTCCATCAATGCTCTGGTTACCTGAGAGCGTAATGTCACCAGTAGTAGCTGCTACCACCGATTGTTTCCAACTCAGGCCGTTCACCTTGTTATCCACGTAATTTTTCGTGGCCGCTTCCATTGAATTTGTAGGATCCGCATTCAGTACTATGGGACCAGTTGTAGTATCTCCACTCACATGGAGCACAGAATCTATCAAATCTTCGAAATTCGTTTGTGTAGGCTTATCTCCTGTTTCGAAGTATGATTTGAGTGTATTTTTATCTTGTATCGGCATAATTTCTAAATTTTATTGTTCATCAACATTCATTCTTTATTCCCATTCCGGTGTAGTTGCCTTGTACTTGATCACAAACAGGATATCCGATATTTCTTTGGATACAATCTTTCGCACCACTTTCTCCGGCAATAACATCTTCCAATTTCCTAGCGGTGTTTCAATAAACCCGGAGGTAACATCAATGATATTATTTACGATCGGTTCATCGTCCAGGATCGTTTCTTCTTTGCCATCATAAGTGAAAGTAAGATCGATTGTTTCATTATCTACCTCTCCAATATCTTTTTGTGTTGCCGGAATAAAAAACAAAGTTGCGCCTTTGATACCAATATCGGTCAGGTTCGCAGGGAAATCGGAAAGGGTTGTTTCAAAATTCACCGTAACCGGAGTATTATTCGTGAGTGGATTATTCAGATCATACCACTGGTCGGCAAACTGGTTGGTAAAATTATATGCACGCACAGCATCTATTTCTGGATCCATATCCTTTAACAGGACTTTTCTATAATCAAAGCTTTCCAGTGCCGTGTATTCGATCGTGAACAATACATCTGCAATAGTATCGTAGTCGAAGAAATTTGCGGCCTTCGGAAGCGACAATTCCCAGGTTGTATCTACTCCAATGCTTTCAAATGGGTTGAGTTTGGAAGATATCTGGTTCAATTCGAATACTCCGGTCGCATCAATTGCAGAAGTAAATGAAATGGATTCCGGATCACGTTTGATAGGCGTACGTTCAAACATCACTCCGTTCTTTGTAATGGCATGCGAAAGTCCGGAATTGGAAAGCGATGCTTTAATTCCCTCTACGGGTGAAATCAAGCCGATCACTGTTACTTTCACCCGTTTGATCAAACGTAGATAATGTCCGGGAAAATCTTTATCAAAGAGTCCGGCAGATGTATTGAATACAATCTTACCTGTTTGTCTGAAATTATGGAACGATACAGGATCCAATGTAGCCAGTGAGATCGTTTTGGAAAGCTGTAGCTTCCGTTTATCCGTTTCAAAGGCAAACTGATCCAGACGTGTAATATCCTGTAATAATCGTGCAGATCCTGTCAACCCTTCACGATTAGGTCCTCCGCTTCCGTTCACACTAAGCGTTCCACTATCAGAAGGCGCTTGCCAGTAATCATTTTTGATAAAAGGCGGTACATCCTCCTGGCGTTCAAAGGCCAGTTGATTCATAGCCACCTGTGCGGTAGAAGTAGCCTGCTGCAGGAAATAACTGTATACACGGGAAATGATTCTTAACATCCAGTCGTACAATTCCACACTAGTAAATTTATTCTGCAGGAAACTGATCGTTGCTTCTGCGTTGTCTACCTGGAGTTGTGAAATTTGTCGTTCCTGCTTCGTTACATCTCTCTGTTGTTCGGCTATATTGATCTGTTTTCCAGCAATACTCAAATCCCTGCTTCCAAGATCTACCTGAAATTGCCATTCCTGTATACGACGGGTGAAAGAGGCTAACATTGATTCTATCTGAGAAGAAGTTCCTAAACTTCCGGCAATTGCTCCTAAACCTTGACCAGCACCTGACACTACAGAACCTAAATTTATTTCACTCATAAAACCTGATGAGCCACTTGAAATTTTAGCCGTACTCAGAACTCCTCCTAATGTGAGTAACCCTGCCGAAATTTTCTGCAATAATATGGCCGTTCGCAATAAAGCCATAGCTTTAACTTCTGAGTCCAAAAACCCCTGAGTGATCAATCCTTTATAATGGTCAAGAGAGAATTGTACCCGTTCTCGCTGCATCGTTGCAAGCTCAATACCACTTTCTGCTACTTTTAATTTCAGATCTTGTAGTCGCACCCCTGCTTTTGCAAGACCCAGGTCCTGTTTAGCTTTCAACATACTGTAACGTTCAGCATCCGTTTTTTCGAACAGGGAAAGTAAGGTACTCTCCAGTTGTTGCGCCAATTGCACCTGTTGTTTGGCACGTTCCATAATCACTTCAAAACGGTGCGGAGAAGGATTAAACCTTTTCGATATATTCAGGTTCAACGTCCCATCCCCCCCTACCTGAGGCAATCCGGTGGTCTGATCGGTCGGAGCGGCATAAGGATCCAGCTCCCGGATCATCCCGGCAATATTCATACAATTGCGAAGCTTGTATAAGTTCAGCTCTGCCTGCAATCGCAATCCGGCCAACACAGGGTTTGGTGGAATACAGAAGGATATATTCGGTGTAGGCACATAAAACGTTGATTTATTGTAGTGCGCCTGTACTACCTTGAGAGGATCGTTAATAACGGTCAGTGTAAGGATCTGTTCTTTCGTCGGCGAGACAAAATTATAATAGATCCTATCCTTGGTATTCGAATCGGTCTTCAGCGGATAGGAACCTGTAACAGCTGAATAAGTATTAGGAGCAGCCTGATCAGTGACCAGCTTTTTATCCTGGTGAACCCATGGCAAAGAGAAATCTTTCCTTTCCAAGGTTGCAAGTGGCAGCCCCGTCACCAGGGAAGCCGAGTTCATATAGGCGAGTGAAAGTTTATGAGCCATATTAGCAAGTGCAAGATTCAGCCGAGAATTCTTCTTCAGTCGCTGACTGGCATCTTTTAAGAGACTGCTGTTTTTCCCGATCAAAGTAGTGACATTAGTAAATAACTGAGGACTTTCCAGCGCATCGTCCACGATATCACGGCAGATCGACATCTTATCTGAAAGATCATGTTCCGTTACCAGCTCATCGTTGATCGCCTCAATCACATTGATGATTACACTCTTTTCTTTCAGCTTGATCAGATCGGATTTGATCTCGAGCCATACTGGTTTCCATTCAGGCCATTCCGGTTCGTCAACGGGCTCGAATTCCAGCGCTTCAATGTTAGTACTACAATCTGCTTCTGCAGAAAGCAGGCCTTCCTCTTTTAGTAATTCCAGCGCTTCTTCATACATATAACGTGCACGAGGTACTGATTCTGCCGTGTCTTCCGTGTACTCCTTGTCTGCCAATGCCAGCATACACTGAACGATCGACAGCACGGTATAACGGGTATACAAATTTTGCCTGGTTTCAGCAATCGCATGAGGGTTCAATGGATCTGAAATCCAGTTGTCAATTCTTTTATAATCGTTGACCCGGGTCTCCTCATCGATCAATCCATACCATACCTTCCGTGGGCGAATATTATTCCCTACTGCAGTCATTGGAATACTATAATCATACACCATACGGAACCAGTCAAGCGCTTTGGCATAATACCCCTTATCCTGAAGGCTAAGTGCCGTGAGCATCGGAACAAAATAGTATGCTTCCTGGATGTATTCAAACTCTGCTCTCGGAAGGTCTTTGTTCATCCTGTAAGTGGTATCGATCAACCCCTTAAGGCTCGAAGCCTGTTCTGGTTTCATTCCATCAGACACCTCGAACCCATTCGCAGTAGGGTTAAATTTCCATACGTCTTCTTTATTGCTGGTTTCAATCGCATTCGATTTAGCATCTTTCAACAACGGAATACTACAGATCGAAGAGCCCGTGGCCGCCTGCTGGTAAAGTAAAAATACTTTACCATTGGAATGTGTATAAGTAGTAGCAAACTTCAGATCACTTACAAAATCCCGGGAATTGCTTTCGACCTCCATTCCATTGTAACGATAATATTTATAGGAGATTAGTTTATCACCTGCCTTCTGTTTATAAAGAATGTAGAAATAATTATTATCGTGCTTAAAATCATTATCCGGCCATATAAATGCTGATACAATCTCCTGATAGGAAAGGTTCGATAGCAATTTATCTCCCATGTAAATTGCTTTCACTCCTTTCTTATCAAATACTGGTTCTCTTTCATGACGAAGACTAATAGTATATCTACATATTATTGGACCTGTTTGTCTGTGATATGCACCCTGAAGTGGCAATTCTCCCGATCCATATTTTGAGAGTATTTCTCCCTTAATATGTTGCTTATACTCATCCGTATTTTGATTAAAAGGATAGTGCCATTCTATAATTGCATCTTCAGCAATAGAACTTACTATTTTTGATCCAGTTTGATTATAAGTAGCTTTTTCGTAAATAATTCTCCTGTTCACAAAAGCAAACAGAGCTGTAACTTCAGATGGCAAAGAGTTCAGATATCGCAAATGCATTCTTTCCAAAATATCTACTGCTCCAGAGAAGGATCTCACTTCCAAATCCGAAATTTTCAGGAACGGTTCGTTATCAATATCTACTAAGTCAGTCCCTTTTTTATTAAGCGCCCGGATAATTAATTGGCCAGCGATTAATAACGCTACATAAATCTCTTTAGGAGTTTCGAGTTCATTTTCAGTATTTAAAACTGCATCAACAAAAATTTCCTGGTCATTATTTTTCTTGATCTCAAGTTCTACCACTTCAGAATCCCAGATACCGCTATCCAGATTAAGTTTGGCATAAACGATCTTATCATCGCCCTCTTTTCCTACCACTGCAAAAAGTAGAAGAAACTGTTCGTTGTCTGATTTTTTCCAGGCAGTAGCCCCCATCACTTTCTTTACCTCCAGCTTATCAAAAGCTTCCAATGGTATCCAGGAGCTATGGGAATATTCATTAATGTTATCTACATCCATGGCAGACCAATAATACCTGCCAGTAGCCCCTCCTACTCCAAACAGATATTGTTTGTTCTTATAAGAATCTATCTGATTTGCCCCATCTGTACTTGCTGCTCTACCTGCACAGGAAGCTACCAAGGTAAGTTTGCAAACGTCTTCAAAATAGTTGAAATAGTCTTTAACCAGACCCAACGATTTCTGAGGAGTCAGACGATTGTCGTTTCTAATCGCATCGGCAAATGTTCTGAATCCGGCGGACTGATTTTTCCGGTAAGTAGGATACAATAAATTTTCCGGATAAATATTCACAAACATGGCTGCGCGCCAGGTAGCATAAGATCCCATCCACATCCACTCTTCATCAAAGCGATCGGAAGTCAGTAAAATATTTAACCCAGGATAAGTATCCTGAATGATCCCCGTACGAACAGAGAAAAACATTCCCTGCAAGGTTTCAATAGCCTGAGCGATCCTGGTTGTTTTCTGACAACAATTATTTTCTGCATCAATCATAAGCTTATCGGAAATCGCCTTGGCTTTTTCCTTAAGTTTGGTCCCCGGCACATTAGTTGCCATGATCAAAGCATCCCGTAATATTTTCATCCATTCTTCTTCTGCCTGACCCACTATCTCTGTCATCGAATCATAGATAGCCTTTTCCTGCGCAATCCTTGCTTCCAGCGAATTGATCCATTGTTTCCTGGCCCGATCTGAATATCTCCACAAGAGCTGATGCATCCGGTCTTCTCCGGAGAAATCATCATTTTTATATGCAGAGATCTTAAAATAATCGGGACTTAATGTCAGTCTTTCTGCTTCTTCCTGATCATTCCATAGGCTAAACGTTCTTTCCTTATCAACGTTGAGCAGGATTGAATACACTTCGTCCCATTCATCAGCCAGAATTGAAGCCGGTTCTTCGTCGGCCAGCATTCTGATATCCAGCAAAAACTTAAGAGATTCCGGTGTCAGGTTAAGTTGTTCCAGTTCCCTGGAAATATCTTCTCCCAAGGCAATACGTTCTTGCAATCCAATCAATAATGCTGATTGAGCAGTTTCGACCAAATATTTATTGATGACAAAATCAAATCCCTCAAGGACTGTTTCTTCTTCTTCTCTATCTGATCTAATTGTATCAAACAATGTGACCAATTGTTCATTTCTTGTATTCCACAAAGTAAAGGCTACGGAATCGCTGTCGAGAGACCGTAAAAAATCAGGACGAATAATATCCGGATCTATTACAGGTCTTTTTTTAACCATCTCCAATGCTTTCAGCCATGTATTACGATCTTGTACAGAAGCTCTCCAAAGCGGAAGTTTGGCTTTGCCTGACTGCCAATAGGGAAGACTGGTTTCTTCGGTGAGCCAGTTTCCATATAAGAACTGCTTCTTATAAGCAGTAGTAAGGAGATTGTACACCCCTTTCCATTCGTCTTTAGAAATACCTTCTCCATTTGCAGTTGTATTCTTTTCATGTATTACCATTAATTGTTTGAATTCTGCTTCGGAGACAAATAAATTTGTTTCAACATACGCACGAGCCTCTTCAAGTGCCACAAGATTGCTAATATCATTAAGTGCCACAAGGATAGCATTTAAGCTTTCATAGCTCCCCAGGTATCCTTCTCCCCATGCAATGACATAGGAAGCATTCAGCCCCTCCGATTCTCTTTCTATTCTTAATTCTTCGTGCTTCTCAGACAATTCTTCCAGTCTGTCATACCACAACCCAATGGCAGTACTACCCACTGAGTAGGACGGTAATTCTTTAATAGGTTTTATTTCCGGATCTATCAAAGGAATTCCGGCTTCTACTACTACCGGCCATACTCCTAATACAGGTTCAGTGACAGAATTCCAAAAACTAGAAGAGTTGAGTGTAATATCAAGCCCTCCCAGATTTTCTTCTGCGATCCAATCCTGGTAAAAAGTCTTTTTGGTACTCTGCGTAAGGATTGATATAATTTCCTCCAATTCTTCCTGTAGCGGAGCTCTGAATACTTTATAAGTAATAGTAAAAGGAGTATCAGCACTGACAGCTTCTATAATTATAAAAGTATCCTGCGAGTCATCTGCCGTCACATAATCCCATGCTTCACCCGCATTATTAATTAACAGAGTCAGCGCTGTCACAACACCACTTATTGTATGCCCTTCTCCTGCTGTATAAGAAATCGTATGGGAGTCTTCCTCTGCTGTAATTGTCAACTCAAAACAGTCGCCTTTTTTTACGCCTACCGGAGTAAGATACACCAGTTGTTTTTCTGTAGGAGAAGGCAACAGTTTCAGTTCATTGATGAACCCTTTCTCATCGTTCACCTTTGTGGCAGCATACAGCTCATAGAGGCGAAAGAAAGAAGCCTCGGTAAGTTTCAGATCTTCAGTAATGAATACGAGGGCTTCTTCATATTCTTCGTCTGAACCATTTCTCAGGTGATCGTAGTACTCCTTCAGTTGTATATACGAAGGTACCACCTCCCAAATGTCGTGCGAGACAATGCTTGTATCAAACTTTGTATAGGAAACACTTTCCTCCATTTCTTCCAGCATAGCTGTTATATCCGTACCTAATCCTCGAAGGGCTGCAACAATAGCATCTACCCAGTCACGACGGTTTTTCCATACCAGAAACTGATCATTTTCAATCGTTGGTTTCCGGAAATCATCCGGTCCTATAATATCAGGTTCTATGATTGGTATAGTATGTGCCTTATATGGGTTTTCTTTATAATCCTGAGTGATCCACAGCGTTCGCAAGTATTGTAATTTCCAGGCAACCATTTGTGGGATTACAGAGAAATAAACAGTCTCATTATTGGCAGTCGAACTGAGTCTGAATTCACCGGAAAGACCACTTTCATTTTCTGCTTCAATTACAAAATTCCCCGAAACATTCTGAGCAGCCGTTGCTACCAGACTTTCGTTTTCCCTCGCCGGGTCTTTGTATAGTTTCACAACAGGTCCGCTGTTTACTACTTCTGCATAGATATAACCGTTCTCATCGGTATTTTTATTCCACTGAATTCCTTTAAAATACCAACGGTTATATTGGCTGGAGCCATCTCCCAGTTTAAGTCCATCACAGGTATGATTACGGGTAGTGGACACCAGTCCAAATATTTCTTCCAGGAATGCTTCCGATAGATCTGATGATTTGATATCAACAAAAAGTGTAGTGAAAGGATCTTGCTCTTCCGTGTATGGAATTTTTAACCGCTTCGCCAGCTTTTCTTTTCTCTCTTTAATATCTATTCCTGTTCTGATCTGTCTAAGTTCTTCATAGGACGTTCCCAACTGAGACAGGATAAAGCGGTATACATTTATACAATACGCTTTTATTTTTTCATTCAACAAAGTTTGTGCTGGAGAACCGGGAGGATATGCCGCTAAATATCTTCTTAAGATCTCTACCACCACTCGCTGCTGACATATCATAGCTTCTACATCTTCGCAGGAAGCGGATAGTTCTTCAAAATTCTGATAGAAATACGATTCCAACGTGCTCAATGACAACTCCCCTACAGCTCCGGAACCTGTTCTCTTGGTATTTTTAATAGTATAATGGAGCAGATCTGTCAGGTATGCCAGCGGACTCACTGCCGCATTGCAATCGTCACACATGCATTTTTCTTCCAATACAGCATCCAGTTCAGGGATTTTACCAAGAGGAGAAATAATATTTTTAGAAGCTCTATGCGCTACGATCTGGTTTTGTACAAACGCGGCATACGCTTTTGACACGTTTTGGATCTTTAATGCATTAAAGCCACCCAGCTGAACACCTGATCCCATAAAACTATTGACCACATTGGTACGGCTGGAGGTTCCCATTTCGTATACACTCTTATATCCCAGGGAAACCATATGTTGATTAGCCACAATATCAAAAGAGATCGTATTCAGATCCGCATGCGCATCCAGTGCGATCACCGCTGCATGATCTTGCGCCACAGGTAATCCCGGCATATATTTCAAGCCACCTGCATCACGTATATCTTTGAGCGTGATAATATCGTTCGTGCTTAAGAATGTTGCCAATTCACTTGGTATTGTAAGACTAATGATTGAAGCTACGGAAGAAATAGTGGGATAATTAATTGTTTCCGAAGGCAATGCGTGATTAATCGTATGAATATACTCGCTGCCATTTAATATCCCAATCGTAGTTTGCAATAATGTCTCTCTTCCTTCTACCACTTCAAGTTTTATCTGAGAATATTGCTGAAAAGGTTTAGGGACTTGATAGACAAAAGAAAAGAAACCATTGGCAGCCGTAGTCTGTTTACCAAGTAATGTAGTATCCGGCCCTTGAACAAGATATCCCCGAATCTGATAGTTAGACATTGGCTTTGCTAATGTACTATTCATTAACAATCCGTTGAAATTATAAGTAAAATGAGTCGAAGCGACCGAAATTGCCTTAATACGTCCCAGGATATCCGCTGTATATACTCTGTATAACGTATGATCTACAGGAAGAGAAAGTAATTCTTTCTTAAGCGAGATTACTTCCAAGTCAAAACTCTTTTCATCTTCTACTCCGGTCACTTCCACATACGTAGTCTGATCCGTCGCTGTGACCATCGACCAGTTTCCAACATCAGCCGTAGCGGCAGCATTAATCGAAGCTGTGATAACATCGGCCAGATATGCAGTTCCGTTATCAGTTATTTTACAAAAAAGAGGGCCTACTCCATTCAAACGAACAAGATAGATATCGCCTGCCGCAACCGGTCCCATATCTGTTTGAATATGCGAAATTTGTGGAAGTACCGAAGTTGCTTCCTGTTCCAACACTACCATCTCACAGGAAGTTACGGCAGGCACCTCAATAATAGAAACATCATCAAATAAGGATATCTCAAATTTCAATCGAGTATCGGCTACAGCAGTATAGTAAAATTGTTGTCTTCCTATTATTGATGCAGTATACAAAATATTCGAAGCGTTGTCTTTAATAGTTGACCCGCTTGAAATCGAAAGAACATTAAGACTTATTTTATATCGTTTAGCTCCTTTAATAATATTGCCGGTATAAGGATAAACATTTGTTCCACTATTGCCATTTAAATTCGTCAATAATGCGCCTGAACTATTGTACCACCCTCCCTGAGAAAGTTTAAAATCTCCATTCAATAAGATTTCATGCCCAGGATCTTGATCATCACTCCCACAAGTCCAGAAATCATGAATCCCTTTATCCAATGGGATATTGGCAATTTCCAATACGTTGGCAATGATATTCCGGGATTTAAGATGATCTATAAAACTCTGAATCCCATTTCTTAAGGCAGGACGGAAGCTTGATAAATAAAGTGATTCGGCAACACTGGGAGAAACATTTTGTCTCACCAACAATTGTGCTTTGGACTGAATATCACTGGCTATGAAATCTGCATATTTACGCGGATCATTATGATGCTTAATGAAACTTCTGAAATACTGTGCCAGTCGCTCAGGAGTAATCGTTTTAAAATCATCGAACGTTTGAAAGACCGGTAAACTTTGTAAGAAATAGCTAAACTCCGTAAAAGCGATCTGCTCTTTCCGGTCTTCCTGAAAGGAAACTTCTAACGCTACCCAGGCATTTTCCATTTCTCTTATTTTACGGTATAACATCACCGCAAAATCTTCAAAGATCTGTTTACGTGTTTCCGGATACTCTTCGAAATGATCCATGATAATGGAAGAGCTACCTGATGCAAAAGAAGACCATGTATGACTGAATGGAGCGGCTCTCAGTTCTTTTACCATTCTGGTTATTCCGGTCACAGGAAATTCCAGTCCGATAACGGTAATGTAGGAATTCCATTTATCATCATCTGTAAGACCTGATGCAGAAGAATGATATCCATGTAACATTGTGGCAAAAGGGCCATAGGGAATATCTTCAGGAGATTCGAGATCACTGATCATATCAGCGATCTCCGACAATGTCAAAGATGCAAATTGTGAATAATGTGTATATCCTCTGTAATACTGAAAAAACCAAATAAAAGATCCCATTACATCTTCCTGATAATTCAAAGGAAATGAATACTGGTATTTGTCCCAATTAATAATTACGCTCATATTTTTTTGTTTAAGTATTTATTGAATAGCTATTTCATTATGAATATTAAAATTTTTGTAAACAGAGCCATCTCCCATTTTTTTCAAATGATCGTTTACAATTATCTTGTTTTTGATTTCATTCAGATGCATCCTGTTGGAATTTGTGATAATAGAATAGTTCTGCATCATATTATGAAGAAGAGACGCATTCGTGATACAGGAATAAATGAGCAGACCCGAATCGCATTTTATCATATAATTCAAACAGTTATTATCAGTCTGCAATTCATAGCAAGAGTTATCTTCCTTGTAGAGCCATAAACTATTCCCCGATTCAACCCAGCAGCCTTTTATCCACCCTTTCTCTTCAATAGCGGAAGGCGATGGGATGGAATAATAATTTTCTACCAGTGTCCCCATCTCAAAAGAACCATTCTTATACAAAAAAAGTACACTCTTTTTAGTATCCAGATAGGCCAGATAAAACCGTTCGAGGTTTAATCTGAAAAATTCATTTCCTGTCCGTTCACGGTCGGAATGTGAAATAGAATGTAAAAACTTAGTTTCCTTTATCTTTTTTTCTTTCCTTCCATAACGTACCAGTCGATCATACAAATCAGTATCTTCATGCCCGTAGCTTTCCATTTCTTCATCGTATCCTCCTACTTTCAGGAAGTCATCTCGCCAACCACAAAATCTTCCATACGCATCTTTATAGTCTATAAACTCATCGGAATAACTTCCTGACAAAAAAATATTCCGATCTCCATTGAATTCTTCATTCAGAAATGATGCAAATCCTTTCCCCGTATAATTATCCGCATCCACGTTGCAAACAATATCACCGATGGCCATTCTTAAGATCATATTTCTTGAATGACTTCTCTTAAAATAAGTAGGTTCGGTAGTTCGGTAGAAACTGAGTTTCCCGCTCCGTATATGTTCCTTCATATTTTTTTTCACCCAATCTTCTAATCCGTCGGTGGAATTATAATCCAGCAGAAGGAACTCTACATTCTCATATTCACTGTTGTCCTGAATGTTTTTAGGAAGTGTTTGCCGGATATGATGAAGCCTGTTCATACAAACAGTGGCAAACGAAATTTTATAGGAATTTCTGCCTTCCTTAGATATTTCATTGTCGTATAATTTATAGTCTGAAGTTGCTATCAAGATGATGAGGGTTAAGATTATGTTATAAAAGTAGCTCTCAAAAAAAAGAAAAGACGCCGTTTGACACATCTTAGCACAAGATGGCACAAGTGCTGTACTCATCCTTCTGAATCATAAAGCCTTACCAAGAAAATAATTTTCAAAAAAATAACAGAGGATATATTAGCATACATTCTCAAACACAGGACACCATAATATATAGTAATAGTTCTATGGACTAAAACTATAATTAAAGTTGAGAGATATTATTTATTATAAAAACAGATAGCCAATCAAATGATAATCTTTATTTTCCCAATATCTGCATCATACCCTCTGGAAAAACTGACAAATAATTATTAGTTAAACCCATAAAATATTTATCGAGAACGACTCAATAAGATCCTTAATTTAAAAATAGCACATAATCTATAATAATCATTTTATACCACCCCGAATATTTCTGTGAGACACCTGTCATTACTTGTCATACTAACGCTTGGCAAGCGACTGTATGTAGAATCTAAAGCACGACTAAAAAGGAAGAGCAACCTAAATCCGTATAAATTCAATCTTCTACACTACATAACAGACATATAATCAATAGTCAAAACTGACTATTGATTATATACTTCTTGCAGAAGAGATTTGTTACCGGTGAAAACAATAATGTCCGTTTATTTTTATAAAACGAAAGAGCGGAGTCAAACGTTGGGCTCGTTGGAACATCCTACCTCCCGTATAAAATTTTGATTACTTACTTCGTAGCCTCGTACATTTCTTTATACTTCAGCCTGAAATCAGGAAGATTTGAATTAAAAACATCTTTAAACAAATCTGTCACTGTAAATTCTATCATTTTATTTTTAAAGCTCTGATTAGAATAGTAAGATATAATTTCCTCCTGATCCTTTTCGATAAGGAGCATTTTTTCACAGTTATTAAAAATATTATTGGAAATTTTCACTTCGCCACGGAGCGCCTTTTCTTTTATATTATCATCTTTAAAAAAGAACGCTGTTTTAAAACCTGACAAAACCGAATTGTACAGAGATACATTACAATCTTTTCCTACATAGATAGCTTCTTTACAAAAAGCAGATGAGCTGTAGGTATTCTGAGATTCTGCCATTATAAGCGTAAGGTTGGAAAAAGAAACCGACGAATTTCGTTTGGTAGGATCCATGGTAGATTTGTTTCCTGAATAGCTATCGGCTTCAATACATCTGGAACCTGAAAAATCACCGATCAACGGATGTCTATAGGCAATAGCAAACTGTACCTTTCCGCTGTATCCATAATTAAAATCAAAATCATCGTCTGTACAGCGGTACGATATAATATTCTTCAGGTTGACCATTCCCCCGAACATCTCAAATGAGTCATCGTTGGAATAACTGATCTGTACATTCTCAATAGTTGTTCCTTTCCCCACTCCTGCCAGTGTCAGTCCGTTTAATTCCTGATCTTTACTCAATTTATTCCCCGGATATTCAATGCGGACATATTTTAACGTGCCGGAATTATCCTGATCATCTGATCCTCCGTATACAGAATATTTATTATCAAGTCCCCAGTCAATGGCAGCCACTCCTCCAAGCTTGTTTACTTCTCCATTTCCCAGTACAATGACTCCGCCCCAATCACCCGGCTTACGGTCCCCCACAGACTTATTGGACGTAAAAATGATCGGATCTGTTTCCAGTCCATTTGCCATAATCTTGGCCCCCTTTGTGATCACCAATGTTCCGCAGGTAGTGTAGTCTCCTCTGATCACCGTACCGGGTTCAATAGTCAGGGTAGCATTATTAGTGACATACACAACTCCATTCAACAGGTAAGTATTTTTTTTCTGCAGAACCATCGAACGGTCTATAATGTTCGGAAGAACAACGTTAGGAGGAAGATAATTACTGCTGTTTGGTTTATAATTAACCCAGCTTCTTGTCCAGTCATCTTCACCAAGTGCCCCGGTATATTTAACATATTGAATATACTGGGCTTGTGAAAAGTATACAGATCCTCCGAAGAGAAACACATATAAAAATAATAATCGTAATTGTTTCATATCCTATCAAATAGTTTCTAATAATCTTTTCCTATTGCCAGTTTACGGATGGTATCTTCAAAAAACAGAATAGACCAAACAATATTTGATTTATCAGCATAAGCGATAAAATTATCCAGACTTATATTAACCGCATCGTCAAATGCTTCTCCGGTTTTATTCTCTTTCTCCAGAAGGGTTTTGTTTTCTGTATTCTCAGGAATCCCTAGCTCCTTCAGGGAAATACCAGGTTTGGTAGAAAGGGCACTATAAGGCAATAAAAAAGTTAATACTTTAAACCGTTCTTTATATAAAGAGATAAGATCTCCTTTCGATTTATTGTTCAGCTCATCAATAGTATGATATTTCTGAATCGTCGCATGACTGTTGACCAGCAATACCTCTTTGGTTTTACTCTGTGCCAGTAAATTTCCGGCTGTTGCTACAGAGATGAGGATAATAACAAAAAATTGCTTCATACTTTTTTATGCAAAAGTACAGGCAGAAGAATTCCTTTTTGTGAAGGAATAATCAACTATTTATTAATTATTCACAACACATATTAACTATTTAACAAAAAATAAAACTTGCTTCCAAACAAAACTATTCCTATGGACGCACTAAAACATAACATTTGCATTATAATTCATTAATAAACAAAAAGCATTTTTGCAACGAACCAAACTGGATAGAACATGAGAGCGATATTTTTAGTAGTAATTCTTTTTACGTATAGTCTGTCTTACGGACAATTTTTCAAAGAGGTAGACTATGTAGGTGCTACTGGCAATGATGATTGGACGAAAGGCTGGACTGAATTCACTCCAATCGGGAATGAATATCCGGAAGCTAAAATTCCTCTAACCGGAATTATCACTAAAAATACTATCCTGACGTCGTCTAACGTATACATTCTACAGGGAAATGTATACGTCACTAATAATGCCTCCCTATACATCGAACCTGGAACGATCATTCGCACCGATTCAAAATCATCATTAGTGATCACCAGAGGTGCACGGATCAGAGCAATGGGGACGAAAGAAAAACCGATTGTATTTACCTCTTCCAAACCAGTCAATATGCGTAACAAAGGAGACTGGAACGGCATTGTAATCCTTGGGAAAGCACGGATCAACAATTCATCCGGTGAAAATATAGCAGAAGGAGATCTTGATCCTCTCTATGCCAAATACGGAGGGAAAAACGACGAAGACTGTTCGGGAACACTTCAGTTTGTCAGGATAGAATTTGCAGGGAGGAGAGTTTCCAAAGACAATAAGTTTAATGGAATCAGCTTCTGTGGTGTCGGCAACAAAACAGTAGTGGAAAATATAGAAGTCAGTTATTCTGGTGGAGATGGAATACATTTTTACGGAGGTACAGTCAATTGTAAAAATCTGGTCTCGTTCCAGTCTGCTGATGACTGTTTTGAATATTCAGAAGGATACCGGGGAATGCAGCAATTCGGTATTGCTCTACGACATTTCAACCTGGGCGACATCACCGGATCGAGAGCGATTGAATCCGATACGTATATGAACAATTCCTTTGATCTCACGCTTCTCACGGAACCTAAAATATCCAACTTTACCCTCATCTCTCCGGAGATCTACTACAACCAGACCCCAAATGCAAATATCAAAGAAGCCATCAACCTGGAAATGGGTTCTGCACTTTCTCTTCATAATTCTCTGATCATAGGATTCCCTACAGGGATTACCATTGAAGGGACAGAAAGCGTAAATCACATTGCGGAAGAAACTGCAAATTTTCGAAACAATTTGTTCGTTGGCTGTTCAAAACCCGCTTCGGTAGTGAAGTCCGGATACGATATCAATAGCTGGTTTGTAATGCCAAAAAATCAGAATGTGATGCGTCCTAAGGGAGACGCTGACAAACTATTTAAAAATACATTCAACATGTTCAAGCCTAATTTCATCACTAATCATACTGATTTTATTGTAAAGCCAGACTTCAAGCTTCCGAACAAAGATCTTCCTAAAACAGTCCTGTTTTTCGAAGAGAATGATTACCGTGGTGCATTCGGCCAGGAAGACTGGACTATTGGCTGGTCCAGCTTTAGTCCCGACAAAGAATATACGGGGGAAACTACTAAAACCATCACCGGAAATATTTCCGGCAATCATATATGGAACCACTCTACGCTGTATAAGTTACAGGGAAATGTAACCGTCAAAAACGGAGCTGTACTTCAGATTGAGCCGGGTACTGTGATCCTGGGAGATCCGGCCACCAAAGGAACATTGATTGTAGAACCCGGAGCTACGATCCTGGCAGAAGGCGATATCAGCCATCCGATCATATTTACTTCAGGAGCCGAACATGGAAAAAAGAAAGCCGGTGACTGGGGAGGAGTCGTCATTCTTGGCTTTGGAAAAACATTGCCAGGAAACCAGCCGGCCAGCATTAAAAGTACCTACCACTGGTTGCCTGAAATTTTTTATGGCAATATGAATGCTAAAGAAGGAAATAATATTTTAAAATACGTACGGATCGAATATGCAGGCTATACTCCTGACAAAACCAAAGATTCGTATGGTTTATTCCTCGGAGGAGACGATCTGCTGACCATGGAACATGTACAGGTAAGCTTTTCGGCCGGAGACGGTTTTCATTTCAGCGGCGGAAACTGTAAAAGCA
>CAYTGJ010000044.1:12479-12812 GCA_964437245.1 uncultured Chitinophagaceae bacterium | reverse complement strand
TAAAAGCAGAAAACTCATTGCTTTCAATAATACGGACGATGATATTGTAGTCTCCAAAGGTCATACCGGTAAAATTCAGTATGCATTTCTATGGAGAGAGCCGATCATGGCTTCTTTGAATGGAGCCAATGCCATTGAAATATCAGGATGCAAAGGTTCTGAAGAGTGTATGGTCAATGAGCAGGCAGAATTTTCAAATTTTTCGATCATAGGTCCCAACAGAAAAGAAGTGGTACAGTACAACCAGAATTTCAAAGCGGCAGTACTGATCAAGAATTCCGGTTCTGTGAGCCTGAACAATTCTCTGATCACAAGCTATCCGACGGCCTTGCA
>CAYTGJ010000044.1:8332-12469 GCA_964437245.1 uncultured Chitinophagaceae bacterium | reverse complement strand
CCGGAGAAGAATCGAACTTTTATGCCCTCAGCAATCAGGTCCAGTTCAAAAATAATATCCTGTCGAATTGCAAAGAGCTGATCAAAACCGATGAAAAAGACCCGTTCCTGATCACTCAATGGTTTACGAACGATACTCATAAAAAAGTAGTAAAACCTTCTTATGATGATCTGGGATTGACCAATACGTTATCGGTCTATATCATGTACATTCCTAAAAATGATTCTCCCTGTCTGAATTCATCTTTTGAATCTTTTAACAGAGGAGAAATAAGATAGGCTCTCTCTCTTACCTTACCTGCTGCCACCTATGTATTACAAGTGACAGCAGGTAACACCTGCTTTTTTACATTACAAAGTGCCGGTTGTTTTTCCGGAGGCTTTTGATTTTTTTGTAGCTTTGCCTTGATCCTTTCTTGTGCGTTACACATCCTGATAATATTGGCAAAAAGACGATCAGGATAATTGTCAGGTGGATGATAAACCGGTTCTTTTTCATAAAGAGATATAATAGATTATACTCCCTCTACAAAAGAGATTTATAAAAAGTAACCCTCATTCCATTCACAAATACCTTAAAACAGATCCTTCATATAAGAAAGAATATCCCTTTTAAGGGCATTTTATGTAAAACAAGGATTGTGGAGCCCGGCCATTTTTATTGAGATACCTTCCCGAAACCAGGTAGTGATTCTATAAAATTTTACTAAAAACGCTATTTCTGTTCCAGATAATATTTCGTTTTGATAAGGTCAGGATCTTTATATTCTATAACGGCCTGCCTGGTGTCAATAGAAATTACTTTGTAGACTTTTGCCCAATTACCGGAAGAAGATTTACAGGATATGTACACCGCAGGATTCATGATCGTCCACTTGCCTTTGTATTCCTTCCCGTTTTCGATGATGCGAAAGGTCATATCATCTGCTTTAAAAAACAGCTGATCGTTGACCTGCTCCGGTTTGGGAGCATCGACCACACTAAAAGTTTCATATTGCGTAATTTTCCACTCCTTCCCTGCCAGATTGTTTTTGATCGAATCAGCATTGATCTGTGCTTTTCCATTAAAAGCACAGACCGTCAAAAATAAGAAGAATGCATATTTCATAACAGGTATATTTTTAGGTTGTTTCAGAACAAGATGATAATTACAAAATTTGTTTTATTTTTTCAACCAAAGTCTCATTTATTTTACGATAGGATTCAAAGGTCCAGCCGGCCACATGAGGAGTCAACAGTACTTTCTCCG
Organism: uncultured Chitinophagaceae bacterium; assembly: GCA_964437245.1. Classification (GTDB taxonomy): domain Bacteria; phylum Bacteroidota; class Bacteroidia; order Cytophagales; family Cytophagaceae; genus JANYCO01. Next base: position 11,221 of record CAYTGJ010000044.1, on the reverse strand, counting down.
AATTTTTAAGATAATCAAAAGCTTCCTGCTGTTCAGCCGTAAGTTGCCTGATCTTTTCATTCTCGAGTACATCCAGGGCTGCTCCCCTGACCTTTCCTGATTGTATGCTTTTTACAATCTCAGACATTTTGATAAGTTCTCCCCGGGCGGTATTGATCAGCCAGAATGGTTTTTCAAATGCATTTAAATACTGTTGATCCACCATAAATTTGGTTTCAGAAGTAAGAGGAATATGCAGCGAAAGGATATCAGCTTCTTTATGCAGCTCTTCCATCGTAGCAGCCGTAGCATAGGCATCTCCATAATTTTTTTTGTATTTGTCATATGCCAGAACCTTGCATCCAAAAGCTGCGAGACGCCTGGCAGTTGCCTTGCCCATGTATCCATACCCTACAACCCCTACGGTCTTTCCCATCAGTTCGTATCCCCGGTTACCTTCCCGGTCCCAAACCGCATTTCTTACTTCTCTATCTGCTCTCAGCACATTATTCATAAGACACAGGAGCATCCCCAGTGCTTGCTCCGCCACCGCATCCCGGTTGCCTTCCGGCGCATTCAGTAAGTGAATTTCCCTTCTGGTCAGTTCTTCCACGTCAAGATTGTCAAGGCCGGCTCCGGCTCTCCCAATAAAACGAAGCCGGGTGGCTTTTTCAATAATGTCTTTTCCGAAAAAAACTTTACTGCGCACAATGATACCCTCGTAGTCTCCTATCACTGACAGTAATTCTTCTTTGGTAATCCCCGGACGATAATCCGGTTGCAAGCCTATCCCGTTCAGTAATCCGGTAATAGACTCGTGCATATCGTCGATAATAAGAACTTTCATGAGATCCGTAATTGGTTATAATGAATATAAATATCCTGCTACTGCAAAATAAATGGCCAGGCCCAGCAAGTCATTCATAGTTGTAATAAAAGGCCCGGAAGCAACTGCCGGGTTAATACCAAACCGCTCCAGGATAAGAGGTGTAACCGTTCCCATCAGCGAAGAAAGGATCACGACGCTGAACAGGGCCAGCGAAACCACGACCGAGAGTTTCATATCCTGACCCAACAGGTAATTAAACCCGAATACGATTACGGCAATTGCCACTGCATTGATGAGAGCTACCATAAATCCTTTGCTCATACGGTAGAACGAAAAATCGTTAAAATTAGGATCACGGGCCAGCGACTGCACGATGAGCGACGAAGCCTGAATTCCTACATTACCGCCGGTCGCAGTGATCAAGGGAATGAAAAATGCCATCGCCGGGATCATACCTATGAATTCTTCATATAGCCCCAGGAACCTGGCTCCGATCATCCCTCCTACCATTCCTACCAGCAACCAGGGCAACCTTGATTTGGTCAGTACCCATACAGAATCTTCTTCTTCCACCTGGGCAGTAATCCCGGACATGGCCTGCATATCCATTTCTGCTTTTTCTGTGATCACGTCTACCACGTCATCAATGGTAATTCTCCCCAGCAGCTTCCCTTGAAAATTTGTGACAGGCAAAGCGACCAGATCGTATTTTTTCATAAGATCTGCTACTTCTTCTCCGCTCATATGGGACTCTACGGCAATTAGATCCGGTTCATACAGCTCTGAGATCAGGGTGTTTTCTTCTGCCAGGAGCATCTTCTTCACCGAAACCCGTCCCAGCAATTTATTATGATCATCCACTACATAGACAGAATAAATTTTTCCCACTCTTTTGGACTGTCCGCGCATTTCTTCCACACATTTTTCTACTGTCCAGTTGAGGTTTGCCCGGATCAGCTCTTTTTGCATAAGCCCTCCGGCCGAGTCTTCATCGTAATGCAGTAGATCCCGGATATCATGGGCCTTTTCCTGATCTTTTTGTTCGATGATCTCAATGATCGCCTCTGCCTCTTTTTGTTCGTTGAGAATATCGGCGGCATCATCGGTATCAATATGCTTAAGGTATTCCGCAATTTCCTCCGGGCTAAAGTGCTTCAAAAAATCGATCCGGAATCCTTCGTCCAGTTCCCTTACAATACCAGCTTGCTCAAAACGTTGAAAGAGCGAAAATATATACTTAGCCTCTTCAATCTCCAATTCATATAAAATAGAAGCAATATCCGGGGGGAGCAATCCGTCTATCCTTCCCTTTACAAACTGTTCGTTCGCATCTGCAATTGCTTCCTTGAGCTGGTCTATATATTCCTGTGTAAGTTCAAAAGTCATGACTAGTCAATTTGAAGATCTGATAATTCCGGAATAAAAAACATACTATGAATTAACCTTCGTTTCCCCTCCGTCCTCCGCTCTTGTTATTTTTGTTTTATCTTTTCAATTCTCACCGTCAGTTCGATAAAATCATTGACAGAAAGCTGTTCCGCACGTTTATCAAAAAGCGTTTCGGACATCATTTCAGCAGGTAAATTTAAGCTTTTGAGACAATTCCTTAACGTCTTTCTCCTCATGGAAAAACTTTGTTTTACTACTGTAAAAAATAATTTCTCCCCGCAAGGCAATTTTCCTCTGCTATTTCTCGTTAGTCTTATCACTCCCGACTTTACCTTTGGCGGAGGGATGAATACATGTTCATGAACCGTAAACAAATATTCGATATCATAAAAAGCCTGTAATAAAACGCTTAAAATTCCGTAGGTTTTATTGCCATGTTTTGCCGCGATCCTCTCCGCTACTTCTTTCTGGATCATTCCCACCGATACCGGAATCTGATCCCGGTATTCAAGGATCTTAAAAAATATCTGAGAGGAGATATTATAAGGGAAATTGCCAATGACTGCAAAAGGCCCCTGAAATAGTGTTTCCAGTTTTAATTTCAGAAAATCCCCTTCAATAATCCTGTTTTCTAACTGTACCGGATAATTCTTTTTTAAGTATTGAATGGATTCGCGATCTATTTCGACTAC
>CAYTGJ010000044.1:0-8322 GCA_964437245.1 uncultured Chitinophagaceae bacterium | reverse complement strand
AGTTGCTGAACAAAAACGGATATGAAAATGAGTAAGCACATCATCACCATGTAGTAAAATCAGTCTTTTGAGTCAGATATTCTGTCAGAACCCCCATCCCGGGGCCCACTTCCAGCACATTCTGATAGTTTCCTGTCAGAGACAGGGAATCCACTATTTCTTCTGCAATACTTTTATCGTTCAGGAAATGTTGCCCAAGATGTTTTTTCGCTCTAACTTTTTCCAATCTGTCGTTTTTTATTAATTCAACGCTTACCTTTTTCTTTTAAAAAGTATATATATCAAAAGTAAGAAATAAAAAAGAAGAAAATGAATAAGATCATCTTTAAAGTATAAAAGATTTTTTAGTTTAATGGTAAGTAATAAGGTTTAGGTTTAACAATCCCGCTTCCTGCGGGATTGTTTTTTTATGTATAAAAATGCTTAGCTTTGTACAAAAGCTGAACTAGAAACAACAAACTTAATTCTTAATTACACAAGCCATTTCCATTAATGAAAAATATTTACACGCTCACCCTGAGTCCCGCTGTTGATAAAAGTACATCTGTAGATAATGTAGTTCCAGAACATAAACTCCGCTGTGCCGAAGCTAAATTTGAGGCCGGAGGCGGAGGAATCAATGTTTCCAGGGCTATCAAAAAAGTAGGAGGTGACTCTGTTGCGGTATACACCAAAGGAGGTCCTACAGGGGATCTGCTTCAGAAACTTCTCAATCATGAATTTATCAACCAGCTACCGGTAGAATGCCAGAACTGGACAAGAGAAAATTTTGTGGTAGTAGAAAATTCCAGCAACCACCAATTCCGTTTTGGAATGCCCGGTGCTCCACTGCTGGAAGAGGAATGGCAACAATGTCTCGATCTGCTTGCCAACCCGTCAAGGAACATTGATTACATTGTAGCCAGCGGAAGTGTACCTGCTGGGGTTCCCAACGATTTTTATGCCCGGCTTTCCATTATAGCAAAAGAAAAAAAGGCAAAACTAATCCTGGATTCTTCCGGCGAATCACTGAAAGCAGCACTGAAAGAAGGGATTTACCTTTTAAAGCCGAACACAAATGAACTCAGTGAGCTGGTAGGATATGAATTGAATACGATCCAGGAACAAGAAGAAGCAGCCAAACAGGTGGTTAAATCCGGAACGATCGAAATACTGGTCGTATCCATGGGTCCTGCCGGTGCTATGATCGTTTCCGAAGAAGGAGCGTTCCGGGTATCTGCTCCTTCGGTAAAAAAACGAAGTACTGTAGGAGCCGGAGACAGTATGGTAGCCGGCCTGGTGTTAAGCCTTTCACAGGGCAATACTACACACGACGCTCTCCGGTACGGAATTGCCTGTGGCACCGCTGCCACCATGAATACAGGAACCGAACTCTGCCGCAAAAAAGACGTGGAAGAACTTTATAACTGGCTTAAGAAAAACAGTTAATTCCTTTCAAAATCACGGATAAGCACTTTTTTACTCCATGATTTTATACACAATTTACCTCCGGAATCAAACAGTAGGACCGGTTTACACGTAAAAGAACCTGTTTTCATTATTTACCCGGAGAAGAGGCATTATGTTCTACTATATGGTCTGATACGGCCCGGATAGTAGAACATCACCTGACAGCCCGCCTTCTCATTATTACTGTTTCAGATGTTGAAGTACCTTACTGCAGACTGAAAAATCAGGAGTATGTATAATTTTTATTGATCACATAATGCAAAGAGAAGTCGTTTTAACCTATATTGGAATGAAGCACTTGGATAAAATCGATATATTCATTCAAAAAATAAAGTAGCCATGCCACTTACACCTTACGCCGGAACACTAGGGAAGAAAGCTGCGGCTCATCTTTTAAGACGTGCCACCTTTGGTGCCAGTAAACCGGAAATAGATACTTTTTCAGGGTTGGATGCCTCGTCGGCAGTCAATCAGCTTTTCCAGAACACTCCCCTGCCTCAGGCTCCCGTATTGCCGGGAGGCGCTACCTGGGTAACGCAACCACCTGCACAGGGTGAAGACGATAATCCACAGCAACGCTACCTGCTTTCCTGGTGGCTCGGCATAATACTCCACTCCGGAGTCTCCCCTGCCGACAAACTTGCTTTCAGTACCCGGGAAAAAGTTACCTTTTTTCTTCATACGTTACTGACCACCATCCAGGAAGTGGTCAATAACAGTCGTTCTCTGTATTTCCAGAATACACTGCTCCGGCATTTTGCCTTTGACGGTACTGCCGGACCGGAAATCACCCTTCGCGAACTGACCAAGAAAATATCCATCGACAATGCAATGGTGGCTTTACTGGACGGACGTTTGAATGTAAAAGGAAACCCGAATGAAAACTATGCCCGCGAACTGCTGGAACTATATACGTTAGGAAAAGGACTCAACGGGCAGTTTCCCGCCACAGGAGTACCCGGCGATTATTATTATTTTACAGAAGAAGACGTTCAGGCTGCGGCCAAAGTACTGTCAGGCTATGATGTGGACAATACGTTCAGCACCCTTGATCCGGATACGACGATTCCCAGGGCCAGGATCAGAACAGGAGCCGGAAATCTGCCCAACCAGCACGATAATACGGTAAAACAATTCAGTGCCAGGCTTGGCAATGCTACCATTACCCCCATTGTTCCCGGCAATCAGCCTACCGAGGAAAGTATGCTGGACGAGATCGGTCAACTGATTGATCTGCTCTACAGCCAGCCGGAAACCCACCGGAATATCTGCCGGAAGCTCTATCGTTTTTATGTATACCATGATATCACCCCGGCAATCGAAAGTACCGTCATCACCAACATGGTCGCTACCTTTGTTGCCAACAATTTCAAGATAGAACCTGTCATCCGGGAGCTTCTGCAAAGCCAGCATTTCTTTGATTCTGCAGATGCTTCTGTCGATAATGATAATTTCGGAGCGATCATCAAATCACCTCTTCAACTCGTAAGCGAAACACTCAACTTCTTTGAATACGAATTGCCGGACTACCTTACACAATCTGCGGCCTTTTATATGAAGACCGGGAGTCTGCTGCGGTCGCTAGAAGAGCAGGGGATGAAATTCATGAACCCCTTCGATGTAGCGGGTTACGAAGCTTATCATCAATATCCCCTCTATCATCGTATGTGGATCAATACCAATGCGCTTACGCAACGGTATAAATTCATTTTCGATACCATGACCACCGAAAACATGGAACCCGATAATGTCACAGTAGATCTTCTGACCTTCATGCAAGCAAGATTCCCGGCAGTAGCCTCCGATCCGGATCTTTTCATCAGAGAAGTGGCCTCGTACCTGTTCCCTGCCTATAATGAAGGTACAGAGATCACTACCGCAAGACTGGACTGGTTCCTGGCACAGTTATTCAAACTGGGACAGGCTCTTCCTCAGGGGCCGCTCGTATTCTGGCAATTCAGCTGGGCAAATGCCAATACCATCCCGGCCAGTGGAGAAGATGCACGGGGCATGATACAGGATATGATCAACGCTATGTTACAGTCACCGGAATATCAATTAAGTTAACGCTAACACCAGTTGACATGAAAAGAAGAGACTTTATCAAAAATGCTTCCATTGCCGGGGCGATGCCTTTTGTCCTGAACGGGATCCCGTTCAACCTGATGGCAGGCAATACTGAACTTCAAAAAATGGCCGCCGCCTGTCCCAACGACAGGGTACTGGTTATTCTGCAACTACACGGAGGAAACGATGGATTGAATACCGTAATACCGGTCGCGGATTATCATAATTACCAAAACGTGCGGGCCAATATCGCCATTCCGATCAATGGCCCCCGGAAACTGATCAATCTCGACAGTACTCTTGCCGTCGAAAGACAGGTAGGACTCCACCCAGACATGATCGGGATCAAAGAAATGTATGATCAGGGGAAAGTAGCCATTATACAGGGAGTATCGTATGAAAACCACAACCAGTCGCATTTCCGCGGACGAGATGTGATGTTTATGGGAGGAGGTTCTTATGATTATCTCAATTCCGGCTGGGTAGGCCGCTACCTGAAAGATAAATTCGCTCCGGAATCTTATCCGGAAGATTTCCCGAATACCACGATGCAGGATCCACTGGCATTGGAATTCGGCAATGAAATCTCTTTGGTATTTCATCAGGGAGATAATATCCCTACCTCTATTTCCATCCATAATCCCCAGCAATTCTTTGACCTGGTCAACGAACTTCCGGGATTCAGTGATGTGGAGGGACTTGACCCCAGAGGGCTCCCTCCTGCCGGGATCGTCAACTCTCCCTATGGAAAAGAACTGGAATGGATTCTCGGACTGGAACAAAAAACAGATGAATACGACGACCGTCTCCTGCAGGTATACCAGGCAGGAAAAGCCATGGATCCACATGTATCCTATCCGGAGACCTATCCGCTGATCGCTCCTACGCGTTTCCGGAACAACCCTCTCTCTGCACAGTTGCAGATCATCGCCAACCTGCTTCATGGCGGCTGCCAGACAAAAGTATTTCTGATCCGGCTGGGAGGCTTTGATACGCATGCACAGCAGGTAGAGAATCATGATCCTACCATGGGCGTACATGCTTCGCTGCTCTATCATATTTCCTCCGCGATGAAAGCTTTCCAGGAAGACCTCCGTCTACGTTCTATTGAAGACAGGGTCATGACAGTGACTATTTCCGAATTTGGCAGGAGAATCCGTTCGAACGGAAGCTATGGAACCGACCACGGTATCGGAGCACCTCTTTTTGTATTCGGCAAAGGAGTATTACCCGGGCTGCTGGGAGAAACTCCTGACCTGAGCGAGGAAAACGTGACCATGCAATACGACTACCGGCAGATCTATGCCACGATCATGAAAGAGTGGATGTGTGTAGATCCTGTACTGGTCGATTCTCTCACCGGGATCTTTAATGGTGATTATGCCGGACGAGGCAATACACTTCCACTCGTCAACAGTAACCTGACCGGTGTAAACGAATTTATCAGAAGCCGTTTCAGCCTGCACACTTGTTACCCCAATCCTGCCAGCACTTATACTACCTTCCGGTTCTACATCAATGCCGAAACAGAAGTAGAACTGAAAATAAACGATATGCAGGGAAAAGAGATCCGAACCGTCCTGAAACAAAACATGGGACCTGGCGAACATCAGTTCTCCGCAGATCTCCGGGAGCTGAAGCCAGGGTATTATATCTATAGCCTCAAAGCCGGCGTATTGACCGATTCAAAACAATTTGAAATCGCCAGATAATTTTAGTAGTTTTTAGTTTTTAAACAGGTAACGAATGAATGTTTTAATGAGGCGAACCATCGCCACATCTTTGTTGATATTACTGGGCAGTGTTTTAGTGTATGCCCAGCCCAGCAGAAAACAAAAAGGAAGAAGCGGGACTTACCGGGATCCTTTCCTGAATACACAGTGGTGGGTAGGGATCAAAGCCGGGGCTAATCTTACCAAAGCCAAACCGGTAGAACGCTATTCCGCCTTTCACTCTACCGTAGAACCGGATACAAAGATCTACGATAAAGAATATGAGAATTTCAAAAATACAGCCGGGCAGGCAGGGATCGAGATCACCTATTATCATCAGGGATTCAGCTTCAGCTTTCAACCCAATTACAGACGGATGTCTTTCCGCTACCTGAATGAATATCAATGGCAGGATGCCGCCGATCCATCCTATAGCTTCTCTTCTCATTATACCTCGATCCAGAAGCTGGATTATTTCGAATTTCCTCTTTTAATACGCTATGAGCCATTGAAAACAAGACTGAGGCCTTTTATTCAGGCAGGAGTATATTACGCCGTCTTGAATAATGCCTATAAAGCAACCGAGATCAAGGTGACCGATGAGGCCAGTGGTGCTGTAAATCAATACACAGAAACCAATATCATGGTGGGAGCTAAAGAACTTTTTATCAAATCCAACATGGGATGGATTGCCGGAGCAGGACTTAGCTATCCGCTCGGCAATATTCGTTTAGCACTGGATATCAGCTACCGCCACAATACCAATAATATTACCAGTGCCGCCAACCGCTATTCGAACGACCGGCTCACGGGCTCAGGGGATATCATGGACGATTTGAAGCTACGCAATCTGTCTGCTTCCGTTTCCCTGCTGATCCCCTTACGATTTATCATGAAGAGCAGCTTTAAAGCTGAATAACCATAAGATTTTCTCTATTTATGAAACACAATATTATCCGATCTCTCTTTTTCTGCATAGTAGTCCTGGTTTCTATGGCAGGATGCGATATAAAAAAAAATAAGGAAGTTGAACCTGAAAATGAATTTCTGAAAATATACGACAACCATTCCTTTTCAGACAGCTATCTTCCTATTGACCTGAAGCAAACCTCGGACGGAGGATTTCTGATCCTTGCCAAAACCAGAATAGCCGCATCTCCTTTTTATGGTATTTATTTTCTGCGCACCGACAAAGAAGGGAAATTTCTGAACGAACAACTTTTGCCTGACAATCTTGTGAGCCCCACCAATAGCCTTCTGCAGGTGGGACAAGACTTCTATTTTTTCTGCATGGATGGAATAACCCTCGAAAGTACTTTGGTAAAAATAGACCAGAACGGTTCTTTTTCGGTCGTAAACAAACTAACAGGCCTTTTGTATCCACTCAGTAGCGGCCTGGAAGAAACTTCCGGAAATTTTATCTTGCAAAGTTATGACCGGGACGACCGGAAAACGGTGATTTCCCTTGTCAATACTTCCGGTACTATTACGAATACGATCGATTATTCAATAGGAATAGGTGATTTTAATGTGGAAGAACCCATCATCGACCACCTGACCGGAACAGGCAAAAACCTTCCATTCCTGACCGGAAGCCTTGGCAACGGTACCTATTTCTTCAACGGGTTCTACAATTATACCTTATCCCTTGCCTTTTTCCAGTTTGGAAGTACTGCTGCCCCGGGGGTTCTTCAGGGATATCGTGACGAACGCTGTATCAGTTCAGCTCTTTATCTTCCTGAAATCAATAAATTTGCCCTTTCAGGATACGCTTACGGCAAAAATACGATCTATCCTTCGGCTACCGTAGCTTATCAGTCCGGATCTGTAGCTTCCAGCTCCGATCTGGAAGGGTTCTTTATCCCTGAATTTAACCAGGATGCCCGTGTCATGTTAAGACAAGAAACCTTCAACGGTAAAAATACCCTTGTTTATGGAAGCGACACCCGTTCAGGTCAGATTGCCCTTTACTTTTACGAAGCTTCTTCCGGCAATTTTATAGCCTCCAAACATCTTGGATATTCCAATACATTCCTTTTCGGAAATGTAATAAAAACCACCGATGGGGGGCTTGCAGTTGCCGGAGTTACCTATTTATCCGGTCGTTTTCCCCGTCTTTGTTTGCATAAAATACCTAAAGAAGCTATGGAAGAATTACTTCCATAATGAAATAATCATATTTTAATAAAAAGCAACAGACTTTTGCCAGTTGTAATATTTTCCATTTTTTTTATCGTTTTAGGTGAAACCTTATAGAACAAGTACACGTATACGTATTTTTTTGTTGTTTTTTTTACTGGTAACATACAGCTATATACTTACTCTCTCATCTTTCTTTCAACTCTCTAATTACCAAAAAAATATCCCTTAGTAGCTTGTTTACCATTTAGTAATATTGCGCAACTAAAACAAATGCAATAATTTGAATATCAGACAATTGTAAATAACTTTCTATAGTAAAATCTTGTTTCCTAATTAAATATATGATATATTCGATATATTATATAATTATTTTAACGAACACAAAAATTGATCGTATGAAGAAAGTTATACTAAAGTATTTATTTTTCGGACTAGCGTTACTCACTACTACTTTAGGAGCTCAGAACCTGCAGATCTCCGGAGGAAACAATTTTTCAGCAGCCGTATGCGATAACCAGACTGTTTTTGTCTGGGGGGCAAACTCTTCTCACCAATTAGGAATTGATGCTACTAATGCCCCTGTTGCAAGTGCTTACCGGAATGTACCAGGGCCTGTTTCAAGAGGAAATATAAGCAACGCTGCCGCCACAGTTACTTATGGTCTTTTACCAGCCATCAGGCAAGTGGATGCCGGTTCCGGAGCACACTTGTTAGGATTATCCTGCGAAGGACAGGTATGGGGATGGGGAGAAAATGGCAATGGACAGCTTGGTAGAAATACTGTTGCTTCCAGCCCGATTCCTCAACGGGTTTTAAGAGGGGCTCAAGTACCCTTTGTGAATGCTACGTACGACCCGAACGGTATCTTTCTGAACAATGTCTTTTATGTATCTGGGGGGAATAACTCTTCTTATGCCCTTGAGTCAGGAACAGGACGCGTGCTTTCCTGGGG
>CAYTGJ010000043.1:11378-30675 GCA_964437245.1 uncultured Chitinophagaceae bacterium | reverse complement strand
GCATGAGTAAAGCTTCTTTCTTCAGGGCTTTTAAAAAAGAACTGGGAGTAAGTCCGCTGGAATATATTCTGAAAGAAAAACTTTCGAAAGCGAAAGAACTGCTGGCCAATCCTAACATAAAAGTAACGGCGATCAGTTATGAACTTGGGTTTAATGATTTAAACTATTTTGTAAGGCTCTTCCGTCAGAAAGAGGGAATGACTCCCCGGCAATACCAGATGAAGTTCAATCATCATGCGGCCTGACAGTATTTTGTAACGTTTTTTGTATAAAGGGGAAATCAACTTTTTCAACGCTGTTTCCCCTGAAAAATTCTTTTATAATATATTCTATTTTTTCTTACTCCGCCCCTGTTAATAAGCAGCGGTAAACTGTTGCCGGTGGAATTTTTTATTTTCCAATTCGTCTGCAATCGCAATAGCCAGGTCTTCGACAGACAGTACAGATCGCCCTTCCTCATTAAACACAGGACTATCTGTTCCTAAACGGTACTTCCCGGTCCGTCCTGTTGTAATCCCCTGGTGCATTTCAATCGCCGGGCTAAAAAAAGTCCAGTCAAGCGTTGTAGAAGGTTTCAGTTCGTCTACAAAATATTTTTTCACGGCACTTGCCGCCGGATAGATCTCTTTGGGGAATTGCGGACCGTCTACAAGGTAGTTTCCGTTGATCTGAAGGGTTCCCGCCCCTCCTATCATCAGAAAACGTTTTACGCCCGACTGTTCTACTGCCTTCTGAATGGCTTTGGTTCCTTTCAGGATATCTTCATGAATGTTAGGGTTGGTCCAGCCAGGATTATAGGCACTGACCACTACATCTGCTCCCTTTAAAAGTTGCGACAGTCTGTCTACCTCTCCTACATCCACCGATTGCTTGGTCAGTTTAGCATCTTCTATGGTTATTTTGTCAATGCCTCTGGCCAGGGCAATGACTTCGTTTCCTCTGTTTAAGAACTCTTTCAGAAGAGCTGTGCCTACAAAACCAGTGGCACCTATCAAAGCTATTTTCATTTTTATCAGGAGGTTTTATGTTAATTAATTAAAAGTTACTCTTGGCATTACAGGGTATTTATACTTACAATTTCAACGGATTGTATCGGCTACCCTCTTTCAGCGATCAGATAACAGGATTGTCGCTTCTTTAGTTCATATGGCGTTTGTTCCTCTCTGGCTGGTCAGGGGACCAGCCAGAAAATTGCTTCTCCAGATCCGGGAAAAAGAAGACAGAGAATAGGTTTTGGAATAAAACAAATTAGCCTGTGGTAATCATCTTTCTGATAGATCACCACAGGCTAAGCGGGTATTTTATGTTTGCAGGAATCCGACGAGAAGGAGACTCCTCTGTCGTTTGCTACCCAATTATGTTATTTTTTCTTCCACCAAATAATAAAGCCCGTGACAGGCAGGGAAGCTCCTATCAATGCTACGATAAAGTACACGATCACACTTCCCAGTCCCATGATTTCACCTGTATGAAGAGGTTTTGCCACTGCCATAAACTGCTTGTGCAAAGGTAATGTAGCATATCGTTTTTCGTTGACCACTTTTCCCTCCTGATTGAACTCTACCCGATTCGGTACGTAAAAATTCAACCAGTTGGTACGATCATATTTCAGAACCGAAAGTAATTTTAGTTCATCATTTGAAACCGAGAGAATCGTAGTACCGTTATTGGGATACATATCGTCTGCTTTTTTTAGTATTTCCTGCAAAGAGACCTGTTCAGCATCCGCCTTGGTAGTCATTACAGAATTTAATAAGGAATTAAACGAATCGGCGAGTTTGGATTTCAAGGCCGGATTTTTTTCAGAAACTACAATGGACTCTCCGCCAAGTCCTACTACAATACCGTTTTTCACCCAGTGAAACGAAACGTATACTCCTGTTAAAGCTATAAACAACAGTAACACCATGGAATAAAATCCCAGGACATTGTGCAGATCATAGTTAAGTCTATAGAATCGGGCTTTCCATTTGATCAACAGACCACTTTTGATCTGACTGAGTTTCGCAGGAAACCAAAGTACCAGACCGGAGAGCAATAAATACATAAACATAAGTACGGATACCCCTACAATCATTTTTCCGGTATGTCCCATCAATAAGTTCCGGTGCAGATCAAGGACAAAACTGAAAAAGCCATCCGCCGCATTCGACTTTAGTCCAATAAATGCTCCTGTTTCAGGATGATAACATGCGGTCATAGAGGCACCTCTTTCTCCTGCACTTAACTGAATACTTCTGCCACTCCCGTTTTCAGGAATCATGATACGGGTATATTTCCCATAGGTCGACTCAAATTTTTTGACCAGAGAATCTACCGGAAATTTTTCCTGACCTGTACTGGCAGCATAAATACACTTCCGGTTTACAAAATCATCTACTTGCTGTTTAAATGCATAAAGACATCCGGAAATACATACTACCACAACGACTATGGAAGACAAAAGTCCGAGCCACAGGTGTGACACGGACATAATGTATTTAAAATAGCTTTCGTTTTTTCTCTTACGCCTAAGTAATTTTTTCATTGAAATGAGAATACTGATTATCTTTCTCCGGACTTACCGATCTGATATTTTTCTACTAAAGTCAAATATTTTTGATATTGCTCTTCTGTAAGAATTTTCTTCAAAGCCTCTTTTCTGCTTCCATCCAGTTCTTCATAAAACTGTTTGTATACATCCGGCTTTCCGTGATAGCTGTCATGGTTATCCCGCAATGTTTTATAGAAAGCAGCATTGGTCTGGTCATATACGACAGCCTGAGTGCTATCCAGACCGAGTTCTTCTTTTATAACATTAATGTTATGTTTTTCTCTGCCCGTACGTTCGATTTTGATTTCTTCTGCATAGATCGCATATTGCTCCGGCGACAAAACAGTCTTGATCTTATCATCCTGTGCCTGAGAAAGCTCTTCACGCTCTTCTTTTGAAGTCTCCTTATTATTTTCTTTGTTCTTTTCGTACAACTCTTTCATTTTACCGGAATATTCATCCGTGATCTTATCAAACTCTTCTGCTACCGAACCTGTGATGTTTGCTTTCTCTTTAATCAGGTCGTAGTTGATCCGTCCTTTTCTTTTTTTCTCTTCTGTGCATGAAATCAGCATTCCAAGCGCCAGTACGATCATTACTATTTTTCTCATTTTTATATTATTTAACAGTTATACACCATAAATGTAGTAAGACCATCCCTTTGTGCGGGTATGGTCTTACTCGTATCTACTCTATTATTATGAATTAAAAAACACCGATATAAGCGGTACCAGCACCACGGCTCTTGATCTTCGCTCCTACTTCGTAGGCATCAGGAGAACTTGAAGCCGGATCGAACAGGTAGAAATTTCCATCTGCTCCGGAAGGTACGATCGCCATCACAAACTTACCATTTGCTACTACGCTATTCTGGTATTGTCTGAACCAAAGATTTGCAGGAAGATTCAGAACCACCGCCGTATTGCTGTTTAAATCAACACGAGCCAGTGAATAGTTGTTAGTGCTTGTAGTACCAAGGTCTGTATCCAGGAACGGAACATATCCGATACCATTTCCTACATAGAACCATCCGTCGGCATAGGTATTTTTTCCTACCAGTGCTGACAAGTTAAATTCATAGTTGCTATCAAAGCTTCCGTTGCTCATTTTCAAAATTTTGGTAGCTTTCCCGTTTACAGAAACCAACTGATAAACCTCTCCGCTTTCATTCACGTGTGCCATCGGAGTTCTGTAACCGTTTGTATTACCTTCTGCTTTATTAGAACGAATCACCACAGGGTTTGCAAAAGAAGGATAATCCATCACCAGGATATTAGCATCAACCGGCTTGTAGCTGCTTACATTTGCAGCACCAAGATTAGCAGTATCTTTTTGAGCTCTTGCAAATCCATAGTATACTTTTCCGTTAGACACTACCGGTGCATCTATTCTGGAAATAAATATTCCTGACTGAGCATCTGCGGCATCCAGCAATACATCTTCGTGTACTACAGGAGATCCCATCAATACCTCTCCTGTAGTGATATTGGTGGAAATTCTGATAAAGCTCACTTTATTTTTTATTCTCAGGAATGTTCCGTTTTCATTTCTCACAACTCCAGCAGCAGTACCTGGGGTGGTGTTTACAATGTGCAACAGACAAGCATCGTCTGATACTTTTGTAAATCTTGCAGAAGCCGTACCAATCGCAGCAGTTGGATTTACCTGATCGATCAGTGTATAATTACTGGAACCTCCCGGATTTGCCCGATAGCTATATACTTGTCCTCCCAGATAATCGTAAGAATAAACGAACTGTCCGTTAGGAGAAGAATAAGGTCTGGCAGTACGTGTAGAGGCCAACTGGAATCCTGCGGCAGAAAAGTCTATATCAGGCCCCGCACTGGAGAAATCTGAAACTTGCTGAAAAAAAGTTGATGACTGATCATCCGGATCTACTGCCAGCGCAACGTGGTAGATGCGGGTAGAAGTATCAAAAGATTCGGGTTCCGGATCGGTTTTCTTTTTACAAGAAGCTGCGAATACTAACATTCCTGACAGGAATACTGACTTCAGTAGTGGCGTTATTGATTTATTCATAGGTATATTTAATTTGTTGAACATTTATATTTAACTTATTAGATTACTTTGTAGGTTATTTTCACATAGAAAGCTCTTCCTGGTTTTTGCAACGCCCAGTTATCAAAGACTTGCCTGTTCAGAATATTCTTAGCGTCAAAGCTGAAGGTGAATTTTTTGTTAGGAATCGTGTACGCTATCCCAAGATCATGAATAATCTGCGTTGGAATCACCGGACGGTTATTGATCCCGATCCCTTCCCAGTCTCTCAGGAATTCATGTACATAGCCCAGGTTATAATAGAAAGAGACAAGCGAGGCCTTCTGAATGATATTTTGCAGATTGAGGCGAACATTGTTATTCGCTGTGAAAAAAGGAGCATTCCTCAAACGCTTTCCATAGTAATAATACGGCTGTCCGTTTGCATCAAATTCTGTATTAAACCGTGCATTGAATACTGAAACATTTGCAGAATAATAAAGGCGTTGTTTATAGTTATAAAGTAATTCAACATCCGCTCCCTTACTGATCACACTAAGAAGGTTTTCAAAACGATAGGTTTCGGATACCTGTGTAGGTACGGCCTGACGGATCATATCGGTAGTGTTTCGGTAAAAGAAGTTGGTCACTAACCCCAGGTTATGTTTTCGGATTTTGAATGTTCCCAGGTTCAGCCCTATGTTCACATTCTGACTTCTCTCAGGTTTCAATTCATAAGAAGGATCAATATTTTCCGCACTGTTTCCAAATACCTCGGTCCCCTCAGGCAAACGTACCGCCTGCTCTACCGATCCTGTAAGCATTACTTTGGGGATGATGGTATAAGACATCGCCATCCCATATCCTAATACAGGCGTTTTTTTAGAGTACTCATATGGAGTATATATGCCGGTCCTTGACTCTCTCACCATATCCTTCAGCCGGACATTCTGCGAATAGTTTTTGACAAACAAGGATGTTTTGACACGCTCTTTAAAAAGATTAGTCTCGTATGCTCCGCTGATTATATTCTTAGTCAGATAGCGGGTATCCATCAGATCCCTTTCCGTCTGCGTGAGCATAGGATCATCCATATCACGGGTGAAATGAGTCATCATATAATTAAAGTTCAGCCTGTGATACTTACTTAAATCATAAGAAACGTTCAATCTTCCTGAGACATTATGTTCTATACTTTTTTGCAATGTAGGACTGCTTCCTTCTGCGCCACTGCTCCAGCGATCCCATAAACCGTCCCCATTGGCATCGATCATATCCCCGTACCAGTTGTGAATGTAAGGGACTGTATCAATGACCGCTCTGTTGAGCTTGGAGTAAGACGAAAAGAGAGAAACATTCAGTCGTTTGATCAAAAAATCATGTTTGGAGTACGTCAAACTATACAATTGAGTATTCTGCTTGGTATTCCGGTTTCCATATACAATTTCCATCGTAGCGCCATGCTGCACCTCTCTGGCCATGTCAGAGAGTACTACTCCTATCAAAAACTGATCAGCCCATTTAACATTCGTAAAACCGAAATCAAATTTTCCTCCGTACGATTTATAAGCATCATGAAAACGCTTTGCCGTAACCTTTTCAATTTTTCCGGTAGTGCTGTTCGTTACATATACCTTATCTCCCCACACTTTATAGCTATTGTCAGAATAGTTGTAAAAGCCAGAGGCCCTTACCGTAAACCCAGATTTCTGATTTCTATACCCTCCGTTTACATTGACCTGGTGAGTATTGAAAGAGCCATACGAATAAGAAGCCGTCAGCATATTCTGCATCGACTTTTTCAGAATGACATTGACCGCTCCACCAAGCGCATCGTCTGATAAATGAGAAGGAACTACTCCTTTATATACTTCTATACGCTCGATCATAGAAGTAGGAATGCTGTTTAAGGAGAAGGACGGTCCATAACTTGAAATGGGAATACCGTCAATGAAGATCTTGACTGAATTTCCGGATAATCCGTTAATGTTATACTGGATATTGGAACCCAATCCTCCCTGTTGTCTTATCCTTACGCCAGCGCTCCTGTCCAATAATTCATTGGCCTGAATGGATTGCATCTCTACTTCTTTTGTTTCAATCACATTCACGGCATACCCCTGCTCCTCTATTACTCTTTTTTGCGTTTTCCCTTCGATCACCACCTCATCGAGGGCTTTCCGTCCCTGCTCCGGCTCAAGCTTTGTATTGACTTGTGTATCAGGAGAGTCCACTTTAACAGAGATCTTTTTTTCTGCGGCCCCCAACAAACGGACAGAAAGCGTGTAGGTATTGTAGGGAACGTTTTCGATTTTATATTTACCCAATGAGTCACAGGAGATTACCAGATCCAATTCCATTACCTGGATTACAGCAAAGGCCGCTGGACTCCCTTCCTCATCCAACACCACCCCTGAAACAGTACCAGTATTAGTTTGCTGTGCCTTTAACAAAACAGGCAACAGCACTATACCTACTAAACAAATCCAAAATCTCATTCCCCAAACCATGTACGTTAAAATCTGATACTTATCATTCGACTCTCTTAATGGGAAATTTGTCTGCTCATCTTCTTGCGGACTTTTCAACTATTTCTACTATCTTAGAGAGGAACAAAAGGCCTTTATTAAATTTATCCAAGTATATTTATGACATTACCAAGAAGATTGCATCAGCAACGCAAGTTTCTTATCAATAATTAGTCTAAATAAATCGAGGTGCAAAGATATTTTATGCGAGAACTTCCGGGGTACGTAAAAAAGAGTTTTAACTACGCAAAAAGGAATAAAGCTACTAAAATTAAACTTTCTTACTGATGAAGATTGTATAAAGCAAAATAATAAAGGGAAAAGTCCTATACTCAAACAACATGTTACACTTAACGAAGACGCCAAATTCAAATGAGTTAAATATTGAAATTCATTATCCTGAAATCTATTATGATCCTGAAAGCCAACTAACAGAATTGCGATTCACCTCCGGGCAAACTACCAGTCAGGGGATTCATAGTGTTCAGTATTTTGAAAACATGTCTATTATACAATCCAGGGTCAGCAGCCAGGAAATATTTCCTCTTAGCGTAGCCTATGATTTTGCGACTGTCATACTAGAGTTTTTTCTTTCTACCAAACAACTCCTGTACAAGGATCTTGACAGCAATTCCTCTCTTTCCTACAACACAGGGCAGCATAACATTGCCTTCACTCCTCAATCGGAATTATTTCACGAACATCTTGCTTCTGACAAGATCGAGGTCGTACGTATCCATATCACTCCTGATTATTTCAAACGCCTTGTGCCGGAGAAAAAAATATTCGAGTCATTTTTAAAGAGCATGGAATCGGGGATATTTACTACGATCTGTCCAGCTCCGATGCCTATCACTCCTGCGATGTATCTTCTTTTGAAAGAAATACAAACGGAAGAGCGAAAAGGCATCTACAAGCGTCTTCTTTTAGAAGCAAAAGTGCTTGAACTGATCATGCTGCAATTTGAGCAATATGAAGAACTGATCGGTGGTGACGGGAACACGATCCTTTCCACTACTTCTATCAGCCAGTATGAAATCAACAAGATGCATGAAGTAAAAGAGATCCTTCATCAGAATATGCAGGCTCCGTATTCTTTAATTCATCTGGCGCATATTGTGGGGACCAATGTTTACACCTTAAAGAAAAATTTTAAAGAATGTTTTGGGATTACTGTATTTGGTTATCTGAACCGCATACGCATGGAAGAAGCACACCGGCTCTTACTGTCCCGAAATCTTTCTATTAATCAGATAGCCGATTCAATAGGATATAAAAATCCCAACCATTTCAGCACCGCTTTTAAAAGGTACTTCGGGTATATTCCTTCTGAATTAAAGAAAAATATGGGACAATAAGGAAGCATACGGCCGAAGGCGACCGGTTCGGTTATGTGATGTATTCAATACCGGATAAGAGCATTTAGGTAGCGTTACGTTGAATCAAGTTTCATATAACTCAACGTAATTTTTAGGCCCCAGCCAAGTAACTACTAATACATTATCGATGAAAATGCCATCACCCTATTCTCATAATATATAGAGTGGTGTAATAAGGGGGACGGTTTTCATGAGGCTGATCTCCTCCTGTAGAATTGATCTGCAAACTATGTCCATGTGCCCCTCCATTATTAATTCCTCCATTTAACGGATGACTACCATCTTGATAAGAAGAAGCCACTCCTCCGGAACCACCTGTCATTCCTGGTGCTTTTGAAAGCCACAAACCATGCGAATGCACTCCTCCAGTCTCAGCCGAACCTGAATGAGAGTGTGAAGGCATGGCAGGAGTCTTTAATCGTACCGCCTTCCCGTTCTCAATAAGATCATAATTAGCAGGATTTGGATTCGGCCCTGCATTTCCCACCGAAGCATAGTCTCCATCCCTTGTATTATAACCTACCATAAATCTACCGTTTAAATCAGGAGTTCCATTCTTACCGTTACAAACGGCAAAACCGTCATAAGAGAACTTTCCT
The DNA here is from genome assembly GCA_964437245.1 of uncultured Chitinophagaceae bacterium. Taxonomy (GTDB): domain Bacteria; phylum Bacteroidota; class Bacteroidia; order Cytophagales; family Cytophagaceae; genus JANYCO01. Next base: position 21,638 of record CAYTGJ010000043.1, on the reverse strand, counting down.
TTCCCTGCATTAGCAGGAACAGATCCTGTAGCAGGTGTAGGAATAAACCAATCAATATCCGAAGGACCTTTCAAAGGAGAAATAGCCCCTCTGTTCCCAAGAGCTACAATCTCCCCGATTCTTTTCGAAGCCCGGAAGATCAGATCTTTCAAATACACAGAAGATAAAGGATTAAAGAATATAAACGGCACCGAATCTCCTGGTACACTTGTCTGCCATTTTGCCTTCTTTTGAATTTTAATAACTCCGGTATTCTGATCTTCCAGTTGTCTGAATTCCTCTTCACTATCAGTATCCGGTACAATGTAAATACTGGTCGAACTCATATCCGTTCCGCCGCCGAAATAATATAATACCTCATTCAGCATCACATACCCGGAAGAAATAGAACTTACCACTGAAACGGAGCTTAATACTACATTTAATCCAGACATAATCAGCGAGCGGCCTCCCGAAGGGCTTGCCTGTGCTGCCAGGTTATAGTATTCATCCAACATAATATTGACAAAACCCATTTGCATTCCCTGCAAGAAGGTAAAATCATCGGCAAAAAACGGTACGCCTCCGTTGGGCAAAGGGTTTTTATATTGTATCATATTGTTCGCTTTTTAGTCTTCTACGATTTGATATTGAGTCCCTACCAGCTTATATTTCTCTATATATGCGGTAAGTAATACCAAGTTTTCCTGGTTTATTTCTCCTTCTTTCCTGTAATATAAAGTAGGTACATTCACTCTAAAGTCGATTCCTAAAGAATATTCCTCTTTCATAGACAAATACACTTCGTAGGAAGGAGGTGATTCCTTTAGATAGAAACGGGGCGTTTTATTAAAATTGCTGGTATCTGATTTATTAAAAAAATAAACTTCCAGCCTATCACTGCTTACGTTATCAATAGTGATACGCGGAGAAGGTTCCGGATCTCCTGTAATAATCTTATTCAAGATCGCCTGAAGCACGATCGTTTGTCCGTTGTACCTCAAACGTTCTCTTAATCCTATATCCGTTTCCAGCAAAAGAAGCCATACCTGAGAGGCATTGGCTTCTCCCGGACGGATTCCTGTCACAGGCGTTGTAGATATATTTGTATATACAAGCCTGTTGTATTTCACAATACTTCCTGCTACATATGTTTCTTCATGATCATATAAAGAAGTATTCCCTTCTGCATAATTTATAAAAATAAAATTCCGGAGCCATTGTAAAGGGAATAGAAGTACTCTAAACCAACTCAGGTAGGCCTGCTTTCTCTTATCCGGAGGCGAAAGACGTTCTGCCGCAAGACCGAAGTCAATATTATAGATCGAGCCACTCATACCGCATAAAAATTAATAGTATCTTCCGGTGTTTTCCCTGCTTCGGTTTCTGTCACTATATAGCCGGAAAGCGTAGTATATTTAGAAACGAAAGGAAGGGTTTCAGAATATTCTTTTACAGGGTCTGCCGCAGCCCTTGGCATTACATTTTTGATTACCACGTCGGTGATCCCTGCAATTGCCTGAATAGCATCCTGGATTTTGGAAGTATATACCACTCCGTCAAACGACAAATTTTCAAAATAGGTTTTTACAGCTGCCAGGACTCTTTCTTTAATGACTGCTTCCGAATATTGTCCATTGTAAAAAATATCTCCTATTATCTGTATTCTATCAGCTTCCAGAGAATTTACCACTATGTTGGTACCGGCAAATTTAATTTTTCCTACATACGTCCTCAAAGCATTTAATTCATCTGTAGAAAGCGGCACAAGATCATCCGATTCCCTTTTAGCCACTTTCACCAATACTCGGTTGCCTATTTCTGTCACAGAACAGTTTCCTATAATCTGTAAGTCCTCGTTGATATTGGGATAACGGGGTACAAAATCAATCAGGCTTATTTCCTGAGGATCGGATTCGCTGTATTGAAATTCAAATACTTTCGCTCTCAACCATTCGGAAGTCCCCGGAGCTGTTTTAGATGCGATGTCTTCTATTTCTGCTTTAAATATATCCCAAAGCTGTTCATGTAAGTTAAGAGCAACTGCCGTAATAAAAGCCCATAAATTCCAGACAGCAGTCTGACTGGAGCTGTTCAATCCAGCCAGTCCCGTTTCTGCATTTTTCGCATCTATAATTTGCTGTTTGATTATTGCAATACTTCTTGCCATATATTACACTATTTTCATTAAGTACTATTCTTCCTCAGGTGCTACAGAATTAACATTCACGCTCGCCTCTATTTCTCTTATTCCTCCAGGCAAAGGATATGTATCACTTGAATAAGTCCTTGCATTCACATGTATCTTTTTCATATATATACCTGTATCAATAATCGTAGTATAGAAATCTATTTCGAATACGTACAATCCTTCATATTTTGTTTCCGTTCGCTCCCCTCCTCTTACTAAAGGAGTGTACCCTGAGGTAACAGGAGCGACGGAAGGAGGATCTAATTTTAATCCTTGCAAGCTAGTATATACCTTGTCCTTCAAATCAAACATTTCTTCGTAGGTCACCTCTGATTCTCCTGTACCATTAATTTCAGAAGCATCAAAACATAAGAGTAGTTTAACCATAGCATCTCCTTTCTGAATCCTGGCCGATGCGTCTTTATAGTAAGTATAAGGGAAGTCAATCAGGATACAAGGAAGAGCAGGCATCTCCGTATCAGGATTAGCTACCTGACCGGTAAACAGCTTTTTAGGAAGTGTTTCCAAAGCTTCGTTGTCGTCTAACCTCTCTATGATATCCAGATAAAGCTTCTTCATATTGCTTATTGTTCATTCACTAAATCAAAAATAATATAAACCCAAATATCAAACCTGAGTTTAGCACAACATGGCACAAACTATTTTCTAGAATACTGAACAACAGTTTTTTATTTTCAAAAAAATCTTGACCATTTTCCCAAGATAATTCGCTGTAATTTTCTACAAAACAGAAAATCCTGTTTCTAAAAAAGAAACAGGATTTATTCTATTTCAAGCAGAGATTCCCTAATAAAAGTCTCTACATTTATGCCATCTCGCAAATAAGATCAAGACACGAAGTATAATCAATCTCAGAAGTAAGATTTTCTATCCGCTCAAAATCTATACTATCTATTTCTATCTCGAATATTTCTGAAGCGATCGAAGAAAACTCTTTCATAAATATTTCCAACTCCGGGCTATCTTTATCTATACTTTCTTTTTCTCCTTTATATTTATTTACAAGCTCAATCCTCCCCGCTTCGTAATCTTTAAAAAGTTCCTGTACTTTTTTATAGATCCTGTTCAATCGTACTTTTGTCCCCTGCGACAATTCTTCCTGTAAAAGGCCTTTCTTCGTCCCTGAACCGTCTGTAAGATTTCTTCCTGTAACAGGATTTTGTCCTCCTATGTAAGTTAACATCAAAAGACATTGTTCGTAGTTGAGTGTTAGTTTTTTCATAATTCTTAATTTATTTTATACCCATGTTGGAATTCCGGAAACCACAGTTAGAACTTGACCATTAGTACCTACAGGCAAACGAACAAGCGTACCTCCTGCACGATAATATAAATCTCCATCGGCATCACTTCCTAAATTCAAAGTTAATTCTCCGGCAATTGTACCTCCTGTTAAAGGCAAATAACTATTCAGATCAGAAATAAGAGCAATGGTACCAGATGCATCCGGCAATATCCATACATTATCATTTGTCAAAGAATCACTTTTCAAGGTTCCCCAATATCCATCTCCATCAGAAGTAAAAGTAAGATCCGTTATAATCACGGCATTCTCCTTACTCGAATACAGATCAAAATCTATTTCTTTAACTCCTATAATTACTGATTCATTAACATTTCCGGCACTATTTACCACCTCAAATAAATTAATAAAAGTATTTTTAATTCCAGTATTGGTAATTTCTCTGTTATATCCATAATAGCTGGAATATACAAGATCCGTGTAAAGATGATCTTCAACAACATCAATTCCAAAACCTGAAAAAACCATAAACCTACCACTAATAGTGCAGGAGTATAATTGCCCAAACATATAAATTTGAGAACCAGCCATTGTACTCCCCCCTGTAACACCCAGGAATGCCGAACTTGATATATTACTCATCGTTGCTCCTGTTAAAGCCTCTATAGCGAAAAAAGAATTACTAACAGAAGAAATAGTACTGGTAACAGAATTAGCAAAAAAATTATTAGAAGAATTAGTCAAATTTAGCCCGGATACGTTCCCGAATGCAAAATTTCCATTTGAAGAACTATTCAAACTATTTCCTCCTCCTGTACCTCCCATAAAATTATAGTTACCATTGATCGTTCCACCAGAAAGACCTCCTACTGTAACATTATATAAACCAGAAATATTGGTTCCACTCTGAGAATTTAGAATAACATTACTACTTCCCGAAATGGCACCTCCGCTCCCTGACCCTAAAATAAAATTATTTCCTGCTGTTAAATTAACGCCTGTCAAACTTCCAAATAAGAAATTATAATTAGCTGTAATCGTAGTATTAATAGAACCAAAAATAAAATTACCTATCCCTGTCACAGAACCTCCACTTATATTACCGAAAAACACGTTATTAGAACCAGAGATAATAGTACCGCCACCATTTCCATAAAAAAAATTACTAAAGGTATTATTGGAAAAATTAATACCAGAGGTACTTCCTCCTAAAAAATTATACATCGTACTATTCCCAAACGTACCATATCCATGAGAGCCCCATAGCATATTACGGGAAGCATTCTCATTAAAAGTCATCATATTAGCAGTCCAAATAAAATTGTAATTAGCACTGGAATGTATTGTACTGACATTACTTCCTGCAAACAAATTACTAAACCCACCATTTGAATTGAAGTTACGGCCCATATGAAAATTTTCTCCTAGTACTCCCATAAAGACGTCATTTACAGAGGGCGTTTTTCTCCTGAATCCGACAAAATCATTCAAGAAATATATCCCCATCCCTTCTGTCCCTGTTGTAGCAATCCATTTAGGAGAAGATGATTGCATTAAAATTGCCGTATTGGCCCCACCGTCTATGGTTAAATTTCCGGAAAGAGTCCCCCCCGCAAGAGGTAAATATGAGCTAAGATCAGAAACAGAAGCCAGTGCTTTGATTCCCACATCGTCTTTATACTTAATAACATTAAGTTCGGTATCATATCCTATTTTTGCTACGTCCGAAGCAAGAGCGCTATCAATGCTACTGGTATCTCCTTTAGGCAATACTATATTGGCCAGCTCATTATTCTCAAAATCAATTAAGCTATTGATACTTTTCATATTGTTCAGAATCTTATTTGTTCATGATTTACTCCTACTCTTACGTTAATAACTCCACTAAACCTTCCTTCTTCTACTTCAGTGAAAGAAGCTCCGATCAGGTTATTAATCTTTTCACCCAATTTTTCGCTCAAAACAGATTCCAGTTGCTGTTTCTTTTCTGCAGGAGCCTCAACTTCCTGTGAGATTTTCTTATGTTCGTCTTTATCAATTAAATATTGTATTGTCTCCTTCATGTCTGGAGTCATAAAATCGTGAATATCCTCCTGAGTATACTTCTCATCCAATTCAACGGTTTCTACAGTGAACCAATCTTGCTGTTTTGTTTTGTTATATATTTTCATTTCTTAAGCAGTTATATTAGAATCGACAATATTGTACGGAGTAGCAATATCGTTTGTAATATTTGCACTCTCAACTTTATTCATTGCATTTTGATACAAGGAAACTGTCACGCCACTATCCTCATCATAACTATCTATTATTTCTCCTGTATTGTTTATCAACGTACATTTCTTCACTACAGCTCCCTCCCCTAACTTAAGTACAGGATATTCCAAATCCACAATACTTGTATAAGTGTCTATGAGCCCATACCATAAAATATTAACTGATTCCGATTTACAATTAATAAGTTTCCCACTATAATTAGCTTCCGTATTCCCATTAAAACAAGAATATTCTCCAGTACAATTCACAAAAGTCCCTGACAACTCAATAGAAGGAGCTCCTAATTTCATCCCAAAAGAATACTGTTTGGAACTACATCCTTGAATTATACAAAACTCATCCACTACCAAGCTGTTTTGTACTGAAACGATAAAGCAAGTAGACTCTCCTATGCAATCTTTTATCAGTATTTTTTCTAAAGTCACAGTCTTAGTATCATCTCCGGCATCAAAATAAAAAAAAGAATAATTGTTCGACTTACAGCCCTCAACAACTACATCGCTTATAACTCTTTCCTCAATATTATCATATATATAAAAGAAGCAAAAATCCTCACCTTTGCAATTCTTAATTGTTCCTCCGGTTATTTTCGTATCTTCGGTTGTCTCCCTTAATCCCTTTCCTGAATAAAAAAATGAGCGATCTCCACTTGAACAATTTTCGATTAGCATTGATGGAGATGTATAAAAAACTATGTCATTATCCGAATAAAGGATTCCAGAAGCAAAATTAAAGTCTCCGCTGCAATGACAATTCCTGATAGTGCCAAATAAGTATACTACATTACTAACCGCAAAACAGTAATCATTTCCCACACAGTTGTCCATCAACCCTCCTTCATAGATCACCGACTGCTGCCTTATTGAATAACAATATGAATAATCGTTAGCTTTACAGTTCATTATAGTCCCATATAGCCTGGGAGTAGAAAGTTCACAAGTCTGGAAACAATAATCATTCCCAATACAATCTCTGATAATCCCATATACATCTACAGGGCTGTTAGTAGACCTTCCGAAACAGTAATCATTACCTTCACAATTTTCTATGATCCCGGATATGGTCACTTGTGTATTGAGTGCATAACAAAAAGAATTATTTCTTGCTTTACAATTTGATATCCTTCCTCCCATAGTATAATTAATACTATCTACACTTATAAAACATCTATCCCTCCCTATGCAATCTGATATCACTCCTGTAAAAGTCAACCCGCTATAATTTGTTCGTACAAAAGAGTCATCCCCCGATTTACAATCTGATATTATTCCATCAAAACTAATAACTCCATTATTACTTCTTATAAAAGAGTCACTTGTTGCCACACAACCTTTTATTATTGCATTTGAAGATAACACTGATATATTAGTACTATATCCAAAACACTGTTGAGCTCCAGTACAATCAGAAAACATTCCATCTACTTGTGTAAAACCGCTATTCGTACTATATCCGAAACAGAAATCTCCCCCTTTACAATTAGAAATATTTCCAGAAATAATAGCAGCATGATTTGACGCTCCTCTATGAACGCCAAAACAATAAGCCCCTCCTATACATCCATCAATGATACCTGATATAGTAACATTACCTCCTCTATAAACAGCTCCAAAACTACCTGCATGTGAACTTACTCCAGTATCAATACAGTTCCTAATGATTCCAGATATAGTAACAGAGCCTTCATAAGATACTCCAAAATTGCCGCTATCTGGTATAGAGGCATACGAAGAACAACTTTCTATTATCCCTGATATGATAACATTCCCCGAATTCGAATAGCCGAAAGAGTTACAAGTATTTCCTCCTATTGTCAGACTATTCACGATACAATTTTCTATCTTCCCAGATATAGTTACAGAACCTGTAGCATTACCAAAAGAATAGTCCGATGCTGTACAATTGATTATTCTACCACTGATAGTAACACCGACACTACTACGTCCAAAACAAGATTGCACTCCAGAACAACCTTCAATCAATCCGGATATAACAACCTGATTGGTAAAATTCTCTCCAAAACAGTAACGCCCACCCTTACAATTTCTAATTGTTCCTTCTATATAAGTTATGTATCCCCCCGCACCAAAACCACATGAATAGCTGTAAAAAGAACAATCTTCTACTAAACCGCCTATATTACCTACGAAACAATAATCCGCTTCACAGATTACCTTTTTATATTCACCTCTAAAATATACATGATTACCATTATGCGTTTGTGTTTTAAGAATTATATTCTCAAGCCTACCGTTATCAATATTTGAAAAGAAATTATAGTCAATAGATCTTCCTCCGCCTTCTATTGTAAGGTTCTTCAACGTATAATTATTAATAGGATCTACTCTTAATGCTCTTGCTCCACTACTGGTAATAATTACATTTCTGGCATCTCCCAACCCTATTAAATCAACCTTATTTCCTATATCCAAAAAATCATATGTATAATTAAGTGTATTTAATGCATAAGTCCCCGGCATCACAAACACCACAGCCCTATTTGTCTCAGACAATGTATTTCCATTTGGCATTAACGAATGAGCTGATTGCCAGGCAGCATATAAAGCATCCCCATTTTCCTGAGGTGTCCCCACTGGCTCCACCACAATATAACTCGAAGTCGTTTTTAACAGACCGGACAATGATAATACTTCTATAGAAGTATCAACATACTCCTTATCCACCAGACTTCGACCTGTATAACCGGACGAATAGTTTTCCTTATACTCTATTCCTTTACCGGAAACTGAATTTACGGTAATAGTCTCACTTCGTACCAATCTTATTCCTACTAAAGGATCAGGAATATTCAGAATATCCAAAAGATCATTTTCAATAGTATTCTCACTCACCGCATCATTACCCCATTGAAACCTGTCCATCCCATTATGAGTGCCGGAAGAAACTGAATAAGCAAACCAAAAACGATTGCCTCTTTTATCTGCCCTGTAGGAAATCCAATCCTCATGAAGATCATATTCTATACTATCGGTTTCCAAACGATAATAACTTCCTTCTACTTCTTCCTGCAGCAACCAATTTTCGGTGTCCGTTTCCGGGGAATCAAAGGTATTTTCACCCGTAAGATTTCTATACACTCGCGTATTGTAGATATAATACTCATTCGCTTCCGGTTCTATTCCCGAACTCCAAAATCCGGCAATCGTATCTCCTATGGCATTATAAGCAGGCAACAGTACCGAAAGATAGCCTGACGTTGAAAAAAATCGCTGATTTAAGGCTAGGAGAATCACCTCACCCTTTGTACCAAAACCTTCTCTGACACGTGTACCTTCCTGAATTTTATAATATTTCCCGGGTTTAAGCGAGCCCAATGACAGTGCACTAAGAGCATCCGAATACGTTATTTCAATAAAATGTTCCGATAATGCGATCCAGTCTTCACTGGTCAGTATTCCATCCTGCACATCGCTTACCTGCTGAACAGACAGCTCATGTCCTACTTTCACAAGAGGAGCGGATACACTTATTGAACTTTGCTTTTGGTTAAATATATTCCAGTCAGCAGAAGAAAGATATCCGTTTTGTGAACCGTTGGCCTGTTGAATGCTCAACACAGAACCCGATTTGGTTAATGGTGTGTTAGCTGTAATAGTCGCTTGTTTGGCCGATAAGGCGGCCTGCAAATCTTCCTGATCCAAGATAGACCCGGCAATACTTCCCCAGGTTCCATTCGATGAAGAACGTGCACTCCAATGTGATGGATTGAATGCTCCTGTAGTAATCTCAGTAGCCTCATAAATGACGCCATCATAAAAACATCCTTCTCCGATTTCATAAGTCCTCGCACTGTTATAAGTTTTTAAACCAAAAATAGACTTATCAGACAATCTGTTTATTGCAGAGTCATTCAAATCCCGGATAGCCGTGCGAATATCAGCTGGAGATATTAACTGCTGATTATTATCCGGGAGTAAGGTACTTACTTGTATATTTAAGTCGTTGATATTTTTTACTGCCATGTTTAGTAATAATTTATACTATGCTAATAAAATGACTCATATTTAAATCCAAAAGAGAACCCCGATCCTGTATTCAAAACAGGATAAGAAGTATTTATTATAATATTATTCTGATCTAAATAATCCTTCAATGTATAGTTATCTGAATTCCCTTTCTTATATACCAGCTTACTTCCTGCCGGTATGTTTGCATTGATGTAAGAAATAACACTGGTATTTTCTTTAATAATAGAATAGACACTTTCCAGATCACCATACATATTCAACGCCAGGTCAAAAATACTTTGTCCTTCCGAAGTCTCATACTGTTCCTGAGGTTGTACTACTTCAGGCACTTTCCTTTCTTCCTGGGTCTCCGGACTTACAAAACTCTCATCGTACAATAATGACAACCCGGGATGACTTACCAAATCCAACGGAGAATTTATATTCTCTATCACTGGATTTTCCTGAATAAGTTTATACACTTGTTCCAGCGAACCATACGTAGCAATTGCTACGTCAAAGATCGTTTCACCATCCTGTATATTATATTCGTTCAGCATCTATTTCTATTTGTCCTTCAT
>CAYTGJ010000043.1:0-11368 GCA_964437245.1 uncultured Chitinophagaceae bacterium | reverse complement strand
AAGTACTGCTATATTATTAACAGTATATCCATCCGACTCCAACTGTAGCTGTATCAGACTTTGCAAGTCAGCCTGTGTACCCGCCGAATTTATATATTGCCTTATCCCCACTCCCAAAAGAGGAAATTCTTTATAGCATCCAGGAGAGGCCTCCACAATATCCTGAATATGCTGTTGATCGGAATCTGCTATTACGAAATCTCCATTCATAATTTCCAGATCATTATCCGTCAATTTTATATCTTTTGCATTGGGCATATCTTACATTATTAATTTTAAGACCAATTAGGACCTGTCGAAACACTATTCCCGATCATAATAGTAGTGGTACCCGTTTTGAACCAGTCAGCAGCTATAGCTGAAAATTCTTTTACCACGTCTTCTGCACTTCCCTCATTCAAACCAATGTTCTCAAGTGATGCTATCTGAATTTTTCCATTCGGAGGAACAGAGATGGATACAGTACCTCCCCCATGATTCTGCCCCAACATTCCCGATGCCAAAACACCGGCATAGGCCGTAAATGCATCTTGGATCTTTCCGATAGCACTATCGGGAGTATTCACTCCTAACAAAGTCGACTTCATGACTCCTAAAGCGGCAGAAGCAGTCCCTGACCCCGGTTGGATAGAAGAAGTCATCGCCTCTACTGCATCAGAAAGTGCATTAATAAAATCAGCTTCTTCTTTCGGAAATTCAGTAGACCCGGAATATCCAGGATCTATATAGGTTCTTAAGGTAATTTCAAAACCAGATTTATTCAATGCCATTCTCCCCCCCTTCCATAAACACTTTAGCGAAATCCGATTTAAACTGATCTATTCTTGTTCCTACATTACTCAGTGCCGGTCCTGAAGGACCCCAGGCTGTCTGCACAATAAATTCTGTTTTCATGAAATCAAGAAATTCATCAAGTGTTTTCTTAAGATCTATATTCTCCTTTATATTCTCCAGACTTACCCCTTTAGGAGTTATATTAAAATTTATAGTTTCATCTTCCGAAACACTTATTCCTTTTGCCGAGACAGTGGTCCTTACCCCTTCAATCAGCAGCACTGTCTTTTCTACTTCACTTACCATGGTAATATAGGGCTGATCATTTCCTATAAAGTCAATTATGACACGGCTTCCTTTCACCGGTACCATCCAGACTCCAGACTCCTTATTATCCGTAGTGGTAATTTCTTTTAATCGTACTTTACGATAAACAGAAAGCCCATCAGCGCTATAAACGGAACAGCTCAGGTTTGTTTCATCCACCTCATGTACAAAACAAAGCATGGAATGTAGTAATTCTCCATTTAAGGCAATTTCTTTGATACTACTTTTTATATCGTCAAACTCCGGATTCATCGTCAGCTTTCTACTCGTTTATGTAATTCTATCTTTTGTCTGTATCCTCCGGAACCGAAAGTATAATCCACTCTCTTTACTTTAAATTTTCCACTCTTAGCGGGCATATATAAATTTTGCAATTCAACGGTATCTCCGTGCTGTACAAATGGTTTACCAAAAGTGGTAAAATACCCGCTATACCCCTCATAGATCATCTTTTCCGATTTCATAGAAGCAACACTTTTGAGCGTATTGACATTTGTCGTAAATATATTGTTCCGGATTTTTATACCTGTATCAAATATTTCCGTCTTCCCTTCTAGTATTTCACTATCTTCAGAGGGTTCTTCCAACAATTCCTTCAAACCATCCTGATCCTTCTCCTCCGAAGCTTTCACTATTACTTGTTTATTATCTTCTCTTTTCCCTCCGGAAGGTTCAATACCGGTTACTATAATTTCTTTCTTGTTACTATTGATAAATTCTGCTACCAGATTATCTTCAATAATATTATTCTGAAATCCAAAACGTTTTTTCTCCTTAATTTTCAGCAAAGAGAATAAAGATTTCTTTTTAGCCTCTTCTCTTATTTTTTCATTGGGATAAGGACTTCCACAGTAAAGTGCTCTATTTTGAATAAAAGTATCGATCCCGTACATTTTTTTCAGATAGGAAAATATCTGCGCCAAGGTCTTTTGAGTGGGAATAAAATCTGACAGTTCAAGATCTCTGTCTACTGTAACATGAAAATCTGTAAGCTTTTTATACAAAGATGGATGATACTCTTTATGAACAGCACTTTCATTATAGACCTTATAAAGTTCCCCCACTACCTTCTTTAAAGTTGTTTTTCCTTCAAATGCTCCTGAATAAGCCATTCTGTTTAGTATATAGATATCATCCATACATTTCACTTCCATTGGCACCTTTTCCGTAATGCCATATATGAACCCTTCAAAAACGGTATACAATTCAGCATTGTACCCCAGTTCTATTTTCACATAATCTCCTTCAGAAAATATTCTTTTATCCGGACTCTGAACATTGCCAGTGGCGACAGGAGCTTTATTGGCAACATTCATATTCTCCCAGGACACCCTGACCGGAGTATTGTTTTTATTCACATATATTTTTTTAGGGAATATGATATAGGCTGTACTGCTAAGCATATCCCATGAGCTGGACACAGAAATTGACTCTGAAAAATCCAGGGTATAAAAGTCGGCACTGTTTTTAGCTGCTATCGTTATTTTACTACAAAGCTGATACATCAGATCAAACTATTTATATTTAATTCTACGGGTATATCACTTACACAATTCAGATCAAATAACTGCACATTACGATATCCTTCACTTTGGCTAAAATTATAACTTTGAATAACCAGATGCGTAATCGAAAACAACAATAGAAAATCACTGGTTACTTTAATCGCCTCCTGAGCTCCACAAACAGAACGTAATAACGCCATTTGCTCTACCGGATACCTTCCTGAATTATCATCGACCAAACTTCCTTTGATATTGACCTGGAAATCGCCATCGTTAATATATTCTTTCACAGTCCCTCTCCTTCCATTGACCGGCGTAGTAATGATATTCTTAGACATACTTACGGTGATCAAAACTGTGTCAAGAGCTATTCCGGCATAAGGTACCGGCACGATCTTTCCGAACTTGATAGTTTTATAAGCACCGGGAAGAAAATGTAATTTACTGAACACCGGGGTCCCTAATGCAGAAGTTCCGAAGAGAGGAGCATCATTCTGCTCTGAAACAGGCATACTATATCCTCCCGATATTCCTCCCAGTTCTCGTAGCCCCGCAGTAGAATACTCTTTAGGCCTCGTTTTCTCCAACCCAAATCCATTCAAAATTATCTTGTAGTTTCCCGTTGCCATACTTGAACAATTTTATCCTTAATACAATGAATTACGAACTTGTCTTAATACATCTTCTATCTTATACTTCATTTGCTGAACACTCATTTCCATAGTAGCTGGCTGTATTACTATATCTCCAAAATTCTGGGTGATATGATATTGATTAGTCCGTGCTCTTACATTCCCTGGCTCTTGTTTCCCTGACAAATAAGTACTATTCGTAATAGATTCACGTCTCGTGATCCGATCATCAAACGACAGTTTTGAAGTGTTATAATTATTCAAAACCGAAGATTTACCGGTCATATAAGTTCCGGAAGAAACGCTAAAATTTTCACTCAATGAAACAGGAGAAACGATCGATTCTCTTTTTTTACCATACCATGCTGGCTTGATGTCCGGTAAAAATTTATAATGCGTTGTTTTTTCTTTGGATAAAAGTTTATTCACCTCAGAAGTACCTGACTGATATATCATGCGGTTCTCTAAGGGGATAAACAAATGTGTACGCTCCATCAAACGTTCGTTTTTTTTCTCTGACTGAATCACTTTTTTATCAGCACTACTTTGTTTACCTGGTGTCTTTAACACAAAAGCTCCGGACAATTTATACGAAAGTTTGTCTACCGACCAACCTATCTTTTCCAAAAGCCTTTTATTATTCTCACCGGAGACAACCGATACAGATTCGCTGTCTTCCTGAGCCTGTATAAAATACGATGTCCAATTCATCGAAAAGGTATTATCAGAAGAATATGGTAAAAAGCATGGCCATGATGAAGTTTTGAATTTTCGTCCAAAGCCTTGTTTTGACAACATCCCTATAAGACCTTTATTCCCTGACATTACTATCCATTATTTTTTTAAGTACCCACTCCAGTTCATTCCATCGCATAGCCCACTCTTCATCCGAAAGTATATCCGGATCTATTTTAAAATGATACCGCAGCAATGCATTGATTTGCCTGATTTCAGAATCCATTCCATCGCTCAGGCGGAAGCGATTTAAATTTTTTTTAGATCAGAACGGTATACATTGATGAGCCCATCCAATGAATCAATAGCACTTATAAATACTTCATCTGATTCCAGTATTCTGCTATCCGACACTTCCGGGATAAGACAATTACGAAGCAATATCTCATTTGCCTGCATAGGATCAAGGCTCATTTTACTCATTACTGCACCGAGTATAGCCCGGGTCGGTTTTTTCAAATAGGCTGTTATTACTTCCTCGTTTGTATAAACGTTTAATTGAAAAACCTCTCCATATTTCGCTTTCAGAAGAGCGATATCTTCACCTTTTTCGTCTAAAGTCATAGTTTCTTACAACAAATACTGATATATACTTTAAAGAATTATATTACCATTCGATATGACTCAATACCAGGTCTAACTGTATTTCTATTTTAGTATCGTCCAGTTTGGTATCTCTTTTGTTGCTAAGGAAGCGACAATTTTTGAGTACATGTGTTTTAACTTCTCCTCCCGGAGGCATAAAAGTAACATTGATATCAAATTCAGGGATTGCCTGTAGTCTCCTTCCCGGAGCATCGTTGGCAAGAGCTTCTACTTCTTCCATCAGCAGAGTGACACTGCCTGTCGACTCTATTTTCCCGAAACCCCGACTTACCGGATAATTTCCTGCTCCGTAGTTGTTTACTATCTCCTGTTTTTCTTCATAGCTCACAGCTGTAATTCCAGCTACGGCTTTTCCTAATACGTTTACGGTCACTTGCGACCATGAGTACGACACTCCGTTTATTAATGGTAAAGGCATGATTATGATAATTTAACAGTGAAACCAATATTTATTAAGATCTGACGGGCAACTCCCACTGGCACCAGGGCCACGGAGATTTCCAGCTTGGACGTGGCTAATACATCCTGAGCAGGATTTATCGTTACTCCAAATCCAGACAATTCTCCATCGCGTTGCATTTGCTCCAGCGGACGTGAAGTCAGTGAGGTGAAATAAGCAATTGTATCTTCCGATAAAGTTCCGTCATCCGGATTGACATACAAAGGTCCATTCAATTCAGGAAGTATAAAGGTCCGGATATTACGTTTTGCTTTGTCGATCGTCCGATTATTTTCAATAGTCGAATAATCGGACGTTTCCGAATCTGCCGTATAAGAATCATTAAAATATGATCCGTTTATACCAATATGCTTCCGGAGAAAAATATAATGCCTGTCATTTATATCAGACAACTGGCTTTCTGCGACATCTTTATAATAGGTTCCATCAGCAAATGCAATTACATCCAATTCATTCGCCGCCATATTGAAATTTTTCACCCATCCTATATTTTCAGAAACTTTTGAACGGCTTACTGCTCCCAGCGAAGCGCCCAGACAGGTAATTGATTTTTCTGCATATTCGAACAAACGGCTTCCCAAACCGTTCCCATCCTGTCCAATCACTACACTTACATTACTGTTGGTAGACTCTGTAAGATCGACAAGTCCGGTTAAAGGAGACTCTATATTCGCTCCCAACAAAATTGAGAGTGGCTTATGTTCCATTGAAAGGATATCTGCTCTGGCTTGAATGGTATCAACCAACGTTGTTTCAAGGTCTGCGAGGGTATAGATCCCCAGCTGCCGGATTTTTCCTCCTGCATAATTCTGGATTATATTAATTTCTTCAAAACCGGGTTCGTCTTCGGCTGTATAGATCCCGACATAAAGAACTCCTTTGGGCTGAATTCTGAAAAACTCTGCAATATGATACCACAATATAATGTAAGGATCATCTTCTCCTCCGTCAAACTGAGCTGTCACCGACACCAAAAACTCTGACGGAGATTTTGCAATCGAAACCGTAGGATAAGGAGTAGGACTACCATCTCCAAATGTTTTTTTGACAAAAAGAGTGATCACACCTCCTAAGCTTTCTGCTGAATAACCATGTTGACCGGTACCTGCATTGATAGCCGAAACAATCGCAGTAGCAGCAGCAGCTATAGATGCGGGAGGAACAGAAAAATTAACAGACGCGATAGAAGATCCTCCAACACTGACATTAATAGAAGAAGCCGCTTCATCCTCTATGGCTGTAATCGTGATCGTAGCTTCCGCCAACAGTTCCGTACTATAATCTCCTTTGATCCCTAAAGCTTCCGCTTCTCTGAGAGAAAAAACAGCTTTAATACGGTCTTCATCAGAAAATCCTGTTGGCAAGGGAAAAGATCCTTCTCCCAGTTCAGGTACGTAGTAAAGTAATCCTGAAATATGATCTTCTCCGGCCAGCGGCCTTCCAAGCCCGCCCTGACCTTTTACAAAAACTACATCGTTTAGTGCCATGTTCTGTTAAAATTTATTTTTTATTTATGATTAAATCCTGTTCAAAAATCATATCTGAGATTTTGATGTTTCAAATATGAGTAATTCAAAAATTATAAATTCGAGTTTGTGCCAACTTGTGCCATACTTTTTTTCTACTCTCTGAAAGACAAGAAATTATTTCCAAAAAAAATCAAAAACCAACATTCAAACTGTAAGGATCACCATTTATTCATAGGATAGGTATCGTTCCGTTTAACTACAAAACTTCCATTTTCATTTTCTCACAAAATAGTTTGTGCCAACTTAGCACAAACCGGACCTTTTAAAAATATCTATGCTTAACTTGAACCTCCTGAACTTATGAAATGATGAATAGCTCCTTTAATTCTGAAACAAACAACCATAACCTAACCAAAGAAATAGAATGGCTTGGACGCTGTTTTGAAAAACGTATACACGAATTTCAAAATTCTACTTCGTTCGATTTCACCTCTCTTACCCCTCCGATCCTGACCGCAGAAGGATCTCCCTATGCTTCCTTTATTCATGAAAATTCACTCACGGCTTCCGAGCGTATTCTTACAATCCTGAGCTTTATCCCTTTTATCAATCCAGGTTTTCTCTCAGCCGTTTTACCGGAAGGAAATAACAACGACCGCCTTCTATCTCTGCTGGACTTTCATTTCTTCGACAACCGTGCCATGCCCTATCCTTCTTTCAACACCGCTCTTTACCTGCTGGGAGGGACAAATATTAATCAAAAATATTACTATCATACTTTACTTACCGAACAATCGGAACTGCTGAAAAATAAAATAATATACCTTGACCCTACCAACGAGATATTGTTCCCCCAAAGTAAAGTATTAAAAATGGACACCGACATGATCGATCTTTTATGGAAGGGATATTATACTAAACCATCCTTCAGCATGGAATTTCCCGCCGAAGAGCTTAATACCAATATAGAAACAGAGGACTTAATCCTATACCAGGAAACCCTGTCCGGTATAGACCAGATCATGGATTGGATACATTACGAAACTGACTTATATTCCAACAATCATTATTTCAGAAAAGTAAAACCAGGGGCCAGGGTACTTTTCTGGGGCGACCCCGGGACAGGGAAAACGGAATCCGCCGCTCTACTGGGAAAAAGAAGCGGCAAAACAGTATACCGTATCGACTTGTCAAAAATCATTTCAAAATACATTGGTGAAACGGAAAAGAATCTGGGCAGACTTTTTGACAAAGCCCAAAATAAAGGATGGATACTTTTTTTTGACGAAGGAGATGCTCTGTTCGGCAAGAGAACGACTAAAACAGAAAGTGCCAATGACCTGCATGCCAATCAGCAGATCTCCTATCTGCTGCAACGCATTGAAACGTTCAACGGATTGGTGATCCTTAGCACTAATCTGAAAGAAAACATTGACGCGGCCTTTATACGCCGCTTCGATATTATTGTCCCCTTCTATAAACCTGGCGGTGAAAACCTGGTAAACGTATGGCGAAACGCATTTCCTCCCGAATACACGATGGAAGAAACCATCGACTGGCACAATATCGCTACGTACCCTCACTATGCGTTCTCCCCGGCAGAGATCACCAACATCATGAAATATGTAGTCCTCAGGCTCTGTGCTTCCCGGAAAAATACCGTTACCTACCCCTTATTAATGGAAGGAATTAGAAACGAAATGGCAAAAAAAGGACAGGCTTTTACACAGCCACAAACTACCCTACCGACAGCAATACCAAAGCCTGCCGGGACAAGCATTTCTACCACCAAAACTTCTTTGTCTCAAACTACCGGCATACTCTCTTCTCCGGCACTTTTCTCCGAAGAAGACCTGCTTCAGATGAGCGATGCCGAATTGAACGAACGATGTACCTGGATGGTCAATTCCGACAAAAGAAATTATCACGACCGGATACAGCTTATTGTGAACGAGCTCATACGAAGGAAAAATGCTCTATGGGAAAAGAATTTTATGACACACGAGCATAATAGTGCTTATAAAATACCGGATCCTAAGCAATAAAATAACAGATCTGCACAGAACCAATTTAAACAATCTTTGTAAGTATGTTCCGCTACGAAAGTTTTTTACGCACAGAAAAGAAGAAACAAGGAGGCAGACCGCTGAATATGTCTTTTACGGAATATATTTCCGGGAGAGGAAAAGGTAGATGGGGAAGAAGGGGAAGGAAGCATGAATTAACCGGAAAAAATTCTTTTCTTAATAAAGTATCCTTAGAAAAAGATCTCTTTTTTGAAGAACAGGTTTTTGCTTATAACTTTGATGATCGTTTTGAAAATACAAGTAGTGATGCAGAAAAAAATTATTCTTCTGAAACACCTAATATTAAAATCACCTTCCTTTTAAGAGAAAAAGATTTCCTAAACTATAATATCCACTCTGATACCAGCAACGATGAACTTCTTGTGATTGCTATAGCTCATGCCTTTGGCCTAACCACGGAAGACGCCCGAATTCTGAAAAAACAGACCCATTTACATTGGGGAGACAACGGGATCACCCCGATACTAACTTCTGAAGTACTGGAAAGAAAGTGGTTAAGGTTCAGTCTATCCAAGGAATTTTATTATTCCAGGATGGCAGAACTTGTAAGCGATGACGCTATTCCCCTAAGTTCAGGGTACAAAGAATTGTTTAACGAACTATACACTAAATTTGATCAGGCAGAAACAGAATACAAAAATTCCTATCCAGAATATAATCGTATAGCGCAAGAATTAATAAGAGAATATTATGCTAATAATTCAGCGACAGACGAACAATTTAAAGGATTCTATTCCCAACAGGAGTATAGTAGCCATAAAACCTATTTTGAACACCAAACTATTATTATACCTGAATTATTAAAAGAAGATGGAAGGTTCTCCGGGTTGAAGAAAAAATATCCTTACGTATCGTACAATGCTTATGAGAAATTTGTTCCCGACGATGAGCGAATACTCGACGAAATCATAGACGAATATAAAAACAAGCACGAAGAAGGAATATTATATGGAATTAGAAATGCCATACTTGAAAAATATTACAGAAGCCGTATTCTGGCAATTCATGAATTATCCAGGCCAACGTTAAGACAATCCACGAATGTAAATACCGATCTGATAAATAGTGGGAAAAGCGCATCTGAGAAGAGGATATATGCCTTAGAGAAAACATATATTTCTCCCGAAGTGTTTGAACGATGGATAGAAGCTGAAAAAGCATTTTACATGCTCAAAAGCCTACTTTCCTCTTCAGTATGGGAAGTAAATACACAAGAGGAAATACGTTCAAAAATTTCTGCTTACTATCAGGCATATATTGATTTAGTAAAAGATATTGTAGAAACCTCTGTCAGTGTCTCTCCAACTTCAGGAACAGGGACTTCTATACAGTACCCCATTTATCTTCCAAAAGAATACACGCAAATAGAACAGAGGCTCATAACAGCCTCTGATGAAAAAAGCTGGAGGCAGGTAGTGCGCGATTACCTATCTATGCGGGAGAAAATGGATGAATACACTGTCCGAAAATTAAAAGGAGGTACTGAAACCGATCGTGAGCAAGCCGATATACTTTCAACTCATTCAATGCTTTCTTCTGCATTGGAAACCCTGCTACTAGAGCATCCCAATGCTATAAAAGTTAATGCCCTGTTCTTCCCTCAGGAAGCCCTCGAAGATTTATCTGCGCAAGGAACGAGAACAGAGGCTTCAAACAGTGAACTATTGGGCAGAGGAATCCCTATGCTACTCTATCTATATAAACAAAACGGGAAATTTATACTTCAGGACTTTACAACTCCCGAAAAGCAAAAGACCAACGAAAACAACTCGGTAAAAGGAGTATTCGAAGAACTCAACTCGTATTGGCGTTTACCCAAGGGGATTTTATACTGGCACGTTCCTGCTTCCCCTATCCATAAGGAACGGATAGAATCCTACACAAGAATAGAGGGAAATATTCCTTTATCTGTATTTTTAAAATTAACAGGAGCAGTATTTTCAATAGCAGGAGCCTTACTTTCGACAACAGCCGTAGGCATTCCTCTCATACTACTGGGTGGTGTTCTTCTTGCCGGGGGCGGAGGAATGGAACTGCTCGAAAAATCCGAACACGGAGACCTGACCGTAACCGATTGGGTCACCAACGCCACTGACATCGTAGGAGGACTGGCCGCTGCCGGTACGGTAACGGCAGGAAAAATATTAATCAAGAGTTCAAACCCTTTGATTACCGGACAATTTGCCAATAAAATATATCGACCTTTAGTAATTACACAACTTGGTTCTGATGTTGTTTCTCTGGCCATGTTCAGTAAAGACTCATATGAGCAATACCAACAACTGGAAACTCATCAGGACAAAACAGCGTTACTTCAGTTAACAACTCTTTTGATGCTCACGGCAGGTATTTCCCTACTGAGCTTTAAAGGAGACATTGCAGATTATAAAAATGGTGTTAAATTGTATATTGATTTCGACAAAGAAGGTAATGTCGTAGCTCGAAGAATTTACGATGTTATTCCTGAAATGAGACAAAGAGATTTAGACATTAAAATAATTAAAGAGAACAAATATATACCCAATCCGACCGCCACAAAAAATAAAAAACTAATTCAACCCCAATCAAAAACAATTTGGATTGATAATCAAAAAGCAGATGGTATATACATGTATGTGATAGATGAAAACGACAATTTAATCATGGGTTCGAGAGCAAAAAAGTATCCTGAGGGTGAAAAAAGAGTCCCACATCCTGCATTAGTAGGAGGAGAAAACCCACAGGTAAAGGCAGCAGGAATGGTCTATATAAGAAAAGGGAGGATATACAAGGT
>CAYTGJ010000042.1:0-32431 GCA_964437245.1 uncultured Chitinophagaceae bacterium | reverse complement strand
CCGACTCCTGCACTACCATAGAAATAATAGAACCCGGAGTCGCCCCCAATGCTTTCCTGATCCCGATCTCCTTCGTTCGTTCTTTTACAATGATGAGCATAATATTGCCCACCCCTACAATTCCGGCGATGATGGTCCCGATACTGACAAACCATACAAAGAAATTGATCCCGGTAAACAGGCCTTGTATCTTTTTGGATTCTCTCCCTGAGTTCCACCCGTTGATCGCACTCCGGTCTTCCGGCGATACCAGGTGACGGTTGGCGAGGTGTAATTTTACTTTAGCCTCTATCTCCTCCGGATCATAACCATCATAAGGCGCCAGTGAAAAAGACCCTACACGGTTGGGAGCGTTGAATACATGCTGAAGAGTACTCAGCGGGATATAGATTTTTTCTACTTCGCTTCTTCCTTCAGCATTTTCTATAAAAAATACTCCCACCACCAAAAAATAAACGCCTTTGATCTTAATGTATTTCCCGATCGGTTCTTCTTGCCCGAAAAGCACTTCCACTACACGGGGCCCCAGCACTGCCACCTTTCTTTTTTCATTCATGTCCAGCTGGTTGATAAAACGTCCTTTCGGAATCACCAACCCTCTGATATCATTCATCTCGGGCATATCCCCTCCCACCTGGAACGAACCGTTGCTGGTCTTATAGCTGACCATGTAATCACCACCCAGGCTTGTTCCTCCTGCCAGGTATTGTATTTCCGGGATTTCTTTCCGGATACTTTCCAGGTCTTCGTTGGTAAAACTTACATATTTTCCTGCTTTGATCCCCTTATATGGAATAGCTGTTTTCCGTCCCCAGATGAACATACTGTTTTTGGCCAGGTTGCCAAACATGCTTTTCACTCCGTTTTCGAGGCCCTTTCCTGCCCCCAGCAACAGTACCAGCATAAAGATCCCCCAGAATACGCCAAAAGCCGTAAGCACTGTACGCAACACATGCTTTCGCATGGTGGTGTAGATCTCCTGCCATTTATCCAAGTCAAACATTTTGTTCTTTTTATTAAACGATCAACCCGTCTTTCAACCGGATGACCCTGTTGGTCATTTCTGCAATATCATTTTCATGGGTCACGATGATCATCGTGATCCCGGACTGATTGATCTCTTTGAGTAAGTTCATCACTTCTACGGAGGTTTGTGAATCCAGTGCACCCGTAGGTTCATCGGCCAGGATCACTTTGGGTTTTGAGATCAGGGAACGGGCGATGGCCACCCGCTGCTTCTGTCCTCCCGACATTTCGGCAGGAGTATGTTCAGCCCACTTCAATAACCCGACCCGGTCAAGATATTCGAGCGCAATTTTATTTCTTTCCTTCCGGCCTACTTTCTGATAATACAACGGAAGTGCTACATTTTCCATCGCATTTTTAAAAGGCAGTAAATTGAAGGACTGAAAGATAAATCCCAGGAACCTGCTCCGGTAATGAGCGGCCTGCGATTGCGACAAATTTTTAATAAGCGTATTGTTAAGATAGTATTCTCCGGAATCATAGTCGTCCAGGATCCCCAGGATATTCAGGAGCGTTGATTTACCGGATCCTGATGCACCCATAAAAGAAACCAGCTCTCCCTCTGCTACGTCAAGATTGATACCCTTCAACACATGAAGAGAAGATGACGCCAGGTGATACGATTTATGAAGGTTCCTGATCCGGATCATGAAAGTCTGCTGTTTTTGAATTATGATTCCGTTATGTATTGATCCGGGATATAAAACCTTTCCGCTACAATGCAACGAAGCCTCACCAAAGATATAAATGTTTGAGGCTAATTCATAATCTGAGCGACTTCGAAAAACGGCCAGTAAAATCCCTGACACACAGAACAACGTAGGATCTCCAGGATCGTTTTCTTTTCTTCCGTCGCTGATCAGCCTTCTTATCCCACACCTTTTTATTCCTGTCATTTTAACGATGAATCTTTTGAAAACTAATGAAAGGATAACAGATCAGGTGATTAACACTAAAATTCATGTATTTAGTATTCTTCTAGCGTTTTTTACTTTAACTTTACGGAAATTCGCATTGATGTTTTACAGATTCCTTTTCAACATTGTTTTTTTCTTCCTTTTCTGCTCCGGACAAGGGTATGCCCAAAAGCAATGGTCGCTGGAAGACTGTATCGACCACGCAATGAAAAATAATCTCCAGATCCGGCAGGCTGAAAATAACAGAGAGATCTCTGAGCAGAACCGGATCCAGAGCATGGGAGCCCAGTTGCCTTCCATCAATGGGAATGCCACGCACAACTATAATTTCGGCCGGAACATAGATCCTTTCACTAACCAGTTCACCAATCGTCAGGTGCAGTCCAACAACTTTGCTCTGAACGGGAGTCTTCTCCTTTTCAACGGTTTACAGGTAAGAAACACCATTCAGCAAAGTCGCTATGAATACATGGCCGCCACCTATCAACTGGAAACGTTAAAAAATGATATTTCGCTCAATATTTCTGCTGGTTACCTGGACATCCTGTTCAACAAAGAACTGGCAGCAAATGCTTCCGCTCAACTTAGCCTGACAAGCTTGCAATATGAGAGAAGCCGTAAACTGGTAGAAGCCGGATCTTTATCTCCTTCCGCATTGTTTGATCTTAAATCGCAACTGGCCTCCGAAGAAGCTCAGTTGGTAAGGGCTACCAACAACCTGACATTATCGTATCTTAACCTGACCCAACTGCTGGATCTTCCGACTCCTGAAGGCTTTGAAGTGGTATCACCTGAAACGATCCTCATCCGCAAGGACTCTACTGTTTTATCTTCTCCAGAAGAAGTGGTTCAAAATGCTTTTAAACATCAACCGGTTATCAAAGCTTCGGAATACAGAAGGCTTAGCAGCTATGAAGCTCTACAGGTAGCACGCGGAAGGCAAAGCCCACGACTCAATCTTACTGCCACACTCAGCACGTTGTATTCCAGCAGTGCTCAAACACTTACCGGATATGGTGTTCCTTATTATCAATACATCGGCGCTACTCAAAACACTGCAGATCCGGTGTATACCATGGTCACTCCCAATATTTATGATTACAAACCATATGGAAATCAGTTAAAGGATAATTATAACCGGTTTGTCGGATTGACGCTCTCGATTCCCATCCTGAACGGCCTCCAGGTGCGAAGTGAGATCGGAAGAGCCAAACTGAATGCCGACAATGCGGACCTTGATCTCCGGATCAACAAAATGAATCTTGAAAAAAACATACGCAAAGCTCATACCGATGCACTGATCGCGTTCAGTAATCTGGAAGCCTCTCAAAATTCGGCATATGCTTCCGAAGAAGCGTTACGCAATGCTGAAAAAAGACTGGAAGTAGGGCTCATGAATACGTTTGAATATAATCAGTCCAAAACACGCCTTACCACAGCCCAGTCCGATTATTTAAGAGCTAAATACGATTATCTTTTCAAATTAAAAATTATTGACTTTTACAAAGGCAATCCGCTGAAACTATAACTTATCAAAGTATTTTTAGTAGCTTTATCAAAGTTATGATTTTTGCGAAGGGAGTTGTTCAAACATTCTGTCTTTTCTGTTTTCCCCTTCAAAAAATTATAAATATTTTTGACCTGATCATTTTGATACTGACTTATGAAAATACTGAATGCTTCTCAGATAAAAGAGCTGGATAACTATACCATAGAAAACGAACCGGTCGAATCCATTAATCTCATGGAACGAGCGGCTACTGCTTTTGTCAGATGGTTTACCGAACGGTTTCGCAAAGAACAAAAGTTAGTTATTTTTTGTGGCCCCGGGAACAACGGAGCTGACGGACTGGCGATCGCCCGGATGCTGATCCAGAAAATGTTTGACGTGACCATCTATCATGTCAAATCCAAAACCACTTCCGACAATTATCAGATCAATGAAGAGCGGCTCTCTCATCTTGGCCATATTCATACCATTGGTTCGTTTTCCGAAATTCCTTCTCTTTCCGAAGAGGTGATCATCATTGATGCTCTTTTCGGTTCAGGGACCAACAAGGCCATCGAAGGACTGCATGCGGATGTGATCAATGCGATCAATAAAAGTAATGCCACGGTAGTAGCGGTAGACGTTCCATCCGGTCTCTACCTGGACAAACAAAACGAGCAAAATGTTATCGTAAAAGCAACCCATACGGTTTCTTTTCAGGTTCCCAAGCTGGCGTTTATGCTTCCTCAACATGGCGAATATGTAGGAGACTGGTACATTCTCCATATTGGTCTTAGCAGGGAGTATATAGAGAAAGCCAACACGACTTATTACTACCTGGATGAATCATCCGTGAAAAACATGGTCCGGAAGAGAACAAAATTTTCACATAAAGGAACCTATGGAAAAGCACTGATCATTGCCGGTAATTATGGAATGCTGGGAGCAGCTGTTCTTTCCTGCAAGGCCTGTCTGCGGACAGGAGCCGGATTGGTAAAAGCGTATGTTCCGGAAGCTGGTTTTTTTGTTTTACAAAACGATCTTCCGGAAGCGATTGTACTCACCGATCAGCATCCTGAAATCATCACCGACCTTCCCGACCTTACGGAATATACGGCCATCGGAGTAGGACCGGGTCTGGGAGAAGCACCGGAAACTGCTCTTGCTTTTGGTAAATTACTGAACAACTCAAAAGTACCCTTGGTCATTGACGGCAGCGCGCTGAATATACTGGCCGCAAACAAATCGCTGCTGGACAAACTACCAGCAGGAAGTATTCTCACCCCACATCTGAAAGAATACGAGCGCCTCGCCGGAACATCCGCCAATGATTACGAGCGTCTGGAAAAAGCAAAAGCATTCTGTAAGAAATATAATTTGTATCTTGTCCTGAAAGGAGCACACACTACTCTTGTCAATCCGGAAGGCATCGTCTATTTCAACTCCACAGGAAATCCGGGTATGGCAAAAGCAGGTTCCGGAGATGTCCTGACGGGAATCCTCACTTCCTTACTGGCACAGGGTTACACCAGCCAGGAAGCAGTGCTGCTAGGAACATTCCTCCATGGATATGCCGGTGATGCTGCGGCCCGAAAACTCAGCCAGTACTCCATGCTCGCTTCCGATATCATAGACGGCATCACTCATTTCTTTAAGGACTTTGCCAAATAATCTGTCAAGCCGGCCAGGAAATGTCACAAAAAAAACGTCCCTTGTTGAAAGGGACGTTTAACACACAAAATATTCATTCCTGATCTAAGATCAGTATCTTCTTTTCTTCTTATTGGTATGAGCTCTTCTGAATTTATTGGAAGGAGCCAGCAGGTCGTTAGGATCTTTGAATCTGAAGTTAAGACCCACTAACAATGCACAGGTCATATTTCTGGCGGTAGCTCCTCCGTTCATGTCGGCCACTCTTACATCGTTATAAATCGCATTGCTGTTTTGCGCATTGGTAATACTGTAATCTACCTTAAAAGCAGAAGTGAAGTCTATATACTGAGCCAGAGGAAATTCCAACCCAATACCGGCAGCAGCATCGATTGTATATTTTTTATAAAAACTGTTCCCGCTGGGTGTAGAAGGCAAATCAAAATAACTATCGTCTTCATAAACGATCATTCCTCCATCGTATTTCAACAGATATGAAAACTGAGGTCCGGCAAAAAACACAAACTTAGCATTGCCCATAGGCTGCGTAAGACGTAATAATACCGGGATTTTAAGATAATCAAACCGTTTCTTACTATCGTGGATATTTTCTTCGCCACCAATGGTATAGGTAGATCTTATTTTTTGGTTCTGAGACGAGTAAAATCCCCCCACCTGTACTCCTACTGTCTCGGAGAAACCATAAGTAAGAGTCAATCCGCCTCCGCCACCAAACGTCAGGCGGTTATCCATCACAGGATCTTTCCGGATCGATTTACTGGTCAAGTTGCTGATCTGAGGAAACCCCACAACTCCTATTGAAAACTGGGCCTGAACAGAGAGAGCCGTCACCCATAATAAGAATAAAAAGAAAGGTAGTCTTATACGCATAATCTGTTATTTTTGTTACAAATATAATAATAAATATATTTTATAGTAAAATAATTATAAAAAAATTTAAACGATTTAGTTTCAATGCGATAACTTTCAGGAATTCGTTACCTTTGCAACATGGCGGAGTCGAAGAAAGATATCAGGAAACTATCTCTGGAGGATATAAAATCGTTTTTTACCGAAAAAGGGGAACAAACATTCAGGGCAAAACAAGTATATGAATGGCTCTGGAAAAAATCGGCCCTGGATTTTGATCAAATGACGAATCTTTCCCAGAAAACCCGGGCCGTTCTCAAAGAAAATTTTGTCATCCATCCTCTCGCAGTCCATAAAAAGCAAGTAAGCAACGATGGAACGATCAAATCCTCCTTTCGCTTGTTTGATCATCATCTGGTAGAAGGGGTCTTAATTCCTGCCGACGACCGGATGACGGCTTGTATCTCTTCACAGGTAGGTTGCTCGCTGACCTGCAAATTTTGTGCGACCGGCTACATGGACCGGAAACGTAACCTCGACCCTTCCGAGATATACGATCAGGTGGTGGCTATCCGCAACCAGGCCGAAGAGCACTACCAGACCCCGCTGACCAACATCGTCTACATGGGCATGGGAGAACCGCTGCTGAACTATGCGAACGTATTAAAGTCCGTCGAACATATCACCTCACCGGAAGGCCTGAACATGTCTCCCAAAAGAATTACCGTTTCTACCGCCGGAGTAGCCAAGATGATTAAAAAAATGGCAGACGATGAGGTGAAGTTCAATCTTGCCTTGTCTTTGCACGCAGCCAATGATGTAAAACGCAACGAGATCATGCCGATCAACGAGACCAACAGTCTCGAAGCACTCAAAGAAGCATTGAAATATTTTTATAAAAAAACAGGAAACAAGGTCACCTACGAATATATTGTATTTCACAACTTCAACGACGGAACAGAAGATGCGGAGGAATTGTACCAGTTCAGCAAAAATATCCCCTGCAAAATCAATATCATCGAATACAATCCGATTGCGGAAGCCGGATACAAAAATACTGAAGCCAGTAAGCTGGAACTTTTCAAAAACTACCTGGAAGCCAGAGAAGTGATCGTCAACGTACGTCGCAGCCGCGGCAAAGACATTGACGCTGCCTGCGGTCAGCTAGCCAATAAAAACTAAAAATCCTTTCTTTATTTAATGGTGTATTCATTTTAATTCTTTAGTTTGGAATTAAATTTGTTTGTGTGATCGAAAGTTTAATTTTAAAAATGAAGGTTATGAAAAAGCTATTTACCCTTGTACTGGTTATTTTCGCCCTGGCGGCAAATGCTCAGACAAAAACGTTCCCGATTGATTCTACTACCAAAAAGATCACTTATTCCGAAGTGATACAGGTAAACGGAGCCTCCAAAGAAGACCTCTACAAAAGAGCGAAAAACCTCGGAGTATCCGGAAACGGAGTTCAAAAAGACGACCCGGCCGAAGGCCTTTATGTATACAAAGGGTCTTTCAATGTAAGCTACCCTGCACCGCAACCTGGATTGCAGCACAGCGGAAAAGTAGAGTATCTTGTGACCGTAGCCTGTAAAGACGGGCGTTACAAATACATCGTTACAAATTTTGTACACTCCGGCGACAAGGCAAGCGGAGGAAAACTGGAAGGGGCGATTCCTGAATGCGGAAAACTGATCCTTACTCCTGCGGGATGGGGCGTCATCAAGAAACAAACCATGGAGCAAACCGATAAATTCATCGCAAGGCTAAAAGCGGCCATGGAAGGTACAGATCCGAATGCTCCTAAAGTAGGGACCGACTGGTAACATTCCCTCAAGAGCAACAGTATACTGCAAGAGGGATCCTTCTGCTGTAGGCTGTTGCTCTTCCTTTAACCGGCGCTTCTTTTTCCTAATTCGATTGCTTGCATATTTTTTATTTTTCCCTCGCTTATTTCAAAACGAAGAATGGTCCTGATCTTATGAAAGCCATGCATTCCGGCAGCTCCGGGATTAAGGCAAATCATATTATGTAACGTTTTATCTGAAATCACTTTCAGAATATGGGAATGTCCGCAGACAAATACATCTGGGGGATTTTCATACAACTCCTTCCGGATCGGAGGATTATAATGTCCCGGATAACCTCCTATATGAGTCATCCAGACTCTCAGACCTCCGATCTCAAACTGCTGATGCAGCGGATGCACCAGGCGGATCTCCTTTCCGTCTATATTCCCATAAACGCCTCTCAATGGTTTAAACGCAGCCAGACGATCTGAAACGTCCAGCGAGCCGAAGTCTCCGGCATGCCACAGTTCATCACAGTCTTTGAAATACTCAAACACTTTGGGATCAAGAAATCCATGAGTATCGGAAATGAGTCCGATTTTGGGCATAAGGGTATAAATTAGTTAGAGTAGCCTGGAATAATTTCAGGGCGATTCAAGATGCCAGCTCTCAGATACAAGATAGAACCATAATATTGTAACGCCGCTCCATGACTTGTCTCCCGGCAAGCCACAAACAGTTTTCACTCTATTCCCGGATTTGGTTGTTCTATTGACAAACTGTTCGTGGGGACACAAACCGAAGCTTCGCAGTAACGCCGCACCCGTGGCTTGTCAGGGGACAAGCCAGAAACACATCTAAAACAAGGAGTAGATGTTATCTGGTATCCTGGATCCGGCATCTTGTATCCGGCCCTCGTCCACATGACAGTTCCCCGGTTATTTTCCCCACTGATCCGGAGCATTTCTCCAGGCGGCAAGTGATTTTATTTCTTCTTCTTTGATCGTTCCTTTTGCAGCCGCAAGGTCTACCAGTACATTATAATTACTCAGGGTATGCAGCGTCACTCCCGCTTTTTCAAAATTATTTCCGGCAAGGTCAAACCCGTAGGTAAAAATGGCGACCATTCCTAACACCTCAAATCCAGCTTCTCTTAAGGCTTCCACGGCCTTCAGCGAACTTCCGCCGGTAGAAATCAGATCTTCGATCACCACCACTTTTTGTCCCGGGGTTACCTTTCCTTCGATCAGGTTTTCCATCCCGTGATCTTTCGGTTTGGGTCTCACATATAAGAAGGGTAAGTCCAGTTCGTCTGCAATCAAAGCTCCCTGCGGGATCCCGGCAGTAGCCACCCCGGCGATCGCTTCCACTCCTGCGAATTTTTCCTTTATAGCATTTACCAAAGATTTTTTTATAAGACTCCTTGACTGAGGATAGGAAAGAGAAAAACGGTTGTCGCAATAAATGGGAGAAAGCCAGCCAGAGGCCCATTTAAAAGGTTTTGCCGGACTTAGTTTGATGGCTCCGATCTCTAACAAGGAGGCAGCCACCTGCTCTGCTATGGTCATTGTAATTCGTGATTTGTCTTGAACCGCCAAAGATACATTATTTTAATCCTTGTTAATAATTACTTGTTGTTAGTTTGCGATTATTTTGCTGAATTTGTAAATTGTAGTAATAAAGCATTCTGTGATGAAGATATTTATAAATGACAAACCAGTCAAACTAATCCGGTTTGATGACAGAAGCAATGTGGCGGGATACGATATTGTTTTAAAAGGTACGGACGAGATCACTTCCAAAAAGCTAACCGGCCATGTCATCATACAGAATGCAACCACTCTCCAGATAGAACGCCTCCTCCGCATCATTGAAATAAAAAAACTCAAAAAATTAAAAGCCCTCACCTTTGCCGTTTCCGATCTTGATACTGTGATCGATTTTGTAAAAGATCAGTTCAAGATCATCAAAGCTTCAGGAGGAGTGGTACGGAAAGGCGACAAGATCCTGATGATCTACCGGCTCAAAAAGTGGGACCTTCCAAAAGGCAAGCTCAAAAAAGCAGAAGATCCTCTCAAAGGTGCCAAACGTGAAGTAGAGGAAGAATGCAACATCAAGGTAGAAGTACGCGAAAAACTATGCTCTACCTGGCATACCTACATCCGCAAAGACAAACGCATTCTGAAGAAAACCAACTGGTACCTTATGAACTGTGCAGACGACAGCAATATGCGGCCACAGCTAGAAGAATTTATAGAGGAAGTAAAATGGATGAAAAAAGACGAAGTCCAGAAAGCATTAAAGAACTCTTACCTCTCTATAGAAGAAGTTTTCAGCGAATTCAATCTTCAGGAACAATTAAATACTGTACGGTAGAAAATCCTGCACATCTCCTCCATACTTGTGTAAATCCCTTACAATCGAAGAACTGATATAAGCCAGCGTAGGATCCGTGATCAGGAAAACTGTCTCCAGCTCATTCCACTGGTGTTTATTGGCTTGTGAAATCGTATTTTCATACTCAAAATCGGTGGTATTGCGCAGTCCGCGTATCAGGAAATGTGCTCCTATCTTTTGAGCAAACGCAGCCGTAAGTCCTTCGTACGCCATCACCTTTACCTGCGGATATTGCTGGCAGGCTTCTTCGATCTTTGCGATCATATATTCCGGTTTAAAATAGCGCTGCTTGGCAGTATTGATCCCTACTCCTATCACGACTTCGTCAAACAAGGCTGTGCCACGCAGTACAATATCCAGGTGACCTTTGGTAAACGGATCAAAAGACCCCGGGAATAAGGCGATTTTTTTCATGTTTTCTACTATAGATTATGAATGAAGGACCGATCCAAAAGAATAAGTCTCTTCTCTTGCTGATCTAACTCGTTTTCCAATACTAATCTTCCGGGTATGGAACAAATACAAAATTGGTGAATTCTACATCCACTACAAACAAACAACAAAATTCATCCGGATTTTTATATGCTGCTTCAAAATCTTCCAGCTTATCTTCTCCTACCAAACCGCGCTGCACAAACTCGTCCAGATACGAAATATTATAGTTCCAGGAGATATCAAGATCCTGCACTCCCAGAAAAATCTGCCCGATGGGAAGATCCACTTTAGAAATGGGAAATATGGGATACTTCGAAATTCCTCTGACTCTTATCTGATAGGAAGCTTCTTTAAGGTTGTCTGCGATCTTTACAAAATCTTTTGTAATAGAACCCAGATACTTTCCACTTAATTCAGGATCGTTGTTCATAGTATAAAAAAATAGCAGGTCATTTATAGGAAATGCCTGCCATCTGTATTGTATTGTTATAATTATCTTTTAAATGCCAGCACGCTGGAGCATTCTGCCGAAGGCTCATCAAACTTGAACTTCATGTAGTAAATACCGGAAGCTCTGCAGTTATAGGCCAGTGCATAGTAGTGACGCTTATTGGCTTCGTCATAACTGCTTGCGACCATATTACGGTTTGCATCGTATAAGGTAACACTTGCGTTTTTCTGTGAACCATCTTTGTTGCAAATGATCAACATATAACTGTTGTCTTTGGTAAAGATGTAAGAATGCTCCACCTCTTTGGAAGGGTCATCCAGTTTATACGTTTTCAGAAAAGTAAAACCATTCAGTTTGGCTACACAGTCAGGAGTCTTGAACTGGGAATGAGATACTCCGCTGATTAGTATAGCAAATACAGTAAGTATAAGTAACTTTTTCATAGATTGTTTAGCTATCAGGATCGAATCAAATATACAAAGAAAAAATATTAACTCACAATTTTATTTCGGATCATACTGGTCAAATTGGCGACCTCAAGAACCTGATCATCAGTAATATTAACCTTACTCTCACTTTTGTCCACAATTGTCGGGATTCCGTCCACTATTTCCATTTTAGACTCTTTGTAAGTATAGGTAATTTGTACTTTTTCGTAAATTTTTTGTAATTGCTTCAGGTCATTGTTAAGCAGCTTTATATTGTTATCTGCCTCATAATTTGATAACACGAGTACTAACTGATCAATGATGATCTTCTGCTCTCCTATTCTTTCGTATAGTTTAGGATTTTTATTCTTCTGGGCTACCTGGCACATGATGTTCAGCCCTTCCAGCCAGCCGCCTGTCAGAATCAGGACACTCTGGTCAGATCTTTTCTGCTCATATAAAAAGCTGTTGATCTTGTTGAAGTTATCTGTAGTAATATTCAGCAGTGAATCGGCATTTTTATTATTGCTCGACAAACGTTTGATGGTTTCGAAATCAAAGAACTGACCGATGTTTAATCCATCTGCCATCGACTTGATCGAGTTCAGGTAGTATAAACTTTCTTTGCTTTTATCATAAATGTTGATGTATCCGAGATCAGCACCATACACCCCAAGGTTCAGGGCCTTCTTATAGTTTGTACTATAATTCTGGGCATTTTCAGAAGGATTCAGGATGTCTTTGGAATAAGAGCCTCCTGCTTTTTTAATGATTACAGAAGTTTCAATAGGAGAAGGGATCTGCTTCAGGATCTCTCCTACCGCCTCTTCAGGAAGCTTCATATCCGGTTCGGCGGCAGCCGCAGAATCGAGCATCTGTTGAAAAAGAGCTTCGTTCGACTGAGTATTATCAGAAGAATCGCACGCAAAAAGCAATAACGAAAGTGAACATACTAGTAGCTTCTTCATAAAATAGCTTAACTTAAAATCTCTTGTTATAAATAATCAGTAAGTAATAATACGCATTACCGGAAAGAATAATTACGGAAAACAACCTTGAAGGTTACGTTCTTGGTATACTTATTTTCCCAAATACATTTAAAAGTTTTCTTAATACATCAAAGTATAGCAGGCCATATAAAAATACTCCTGCCAACCAGATTACAATAATATTAAATTTATAGGTATCGTAATAATTTCCAAGAAAATGTTTTACCGGAGCAAAGAAATGCGCCCGGTAATCCAGCTTCCCGCTCACCTCTACAGGACTGAAATACACGTAGTCTATCTTCGGTGCCAGGTAATGATCCGTTTCTACAATTCTTTTCTTGGCAGTAGCATTCCGTACCATATCAGACAAACTCTCATTGAAATATATATCTTTCAGTTCGTTGATATCCGTCCCTCCGTTCAGGCGACTCAAGGCGAAAATGTAGTTTTCTTTTTCTTTCGTAGATTCGTTGAAGATCTTATTATAAAAACCTTCCAGCTCTTTAAAATATTTTTTCAGGCGGTTATACTCTGCCGCTGTCAACGTTTCAATCGTCAGCGATTCAAACTCCTGGCCTGTAATGGTTCGTACTATTTTGCTCTGCTTTCTCAATTCAGATTTGATCACTTCGAGATTGCCGATACTGATCTTCAGGATCGAATCTTTTTTGGAATCCAGGTTTTCATACACGAAATCCAGCCGTTCGGTCAGTTCCGGGATGATGTATACAATATTAAAATTGGCAATGTTCTCTTTCTGCTCCACCTTATAGAGGAATTTCTCATACCGGTTGTCCCGGTACTGCTTCACCGCAATTGCTTCATAAGCCCAGCGGGAAGCCATCATATCGGCCACTACAGGGACTTTGTCCTTGCTTCGGATCAGATCATTGATCTTGTCAAAGCTGAAGATAGAACCGCTCAGGATCATCTGAGGGATCAACAGCAACGGTACCAGAATATATACGGTAATGGCTGTATCAAAAGCTGAGGAGATAATGAGTCCTGTAAGATTGGCGAAACAGGCCACGGAGAATAACACCAGCCAGTATTCCAGGAACATTCCCTTGATCTCCAGAATAGAGTTTCCGACGAGTACAAACGTAAACGTCTGGATGGCAGAAAACATAAACAGGATAAATACCTTGGACAACAAATAGCTGTTCCGGCTCAGGTTCAGGAAAGTCTCCCGCTTCAGAATTTTTTTATCTTTAATGATCTCTTCTGCACTGATGCTTAATCCGATGAATATGGCGATCACAATACTCATCAACACATAGGCAGGAATATTTTCGTTGTAGCGGAACAGGTATTCCGTACTGTTGGTATTATTTTTATAACGAAGAATGAATGATAATATAAAAGCCAGCAAAGGTGCTTCGATCAGGTTGATCAGCATGTATTGCTTGTTAAACAGTTTTGATTTAAAATCCCGGATGGTAAATACCCAGAACTGCTTGAAGCGGTTGGGGATCTGGAGAATGCTGAAAGAGTTCTCTTTAATGTCCTCTACCCTTTTCAATTCAAAACGATTGAGAAAGGACTCATTCCATTGTTTTGGAGTCAGTCGCCGGTGAGCAGTGAAGTTACCGTATTCATCCACTACTTTCTCTTCTATAATATTAAAGATCTGCTCCGGATTGACGTTCCCGCAGGTATGACACTGCCCTTTGTCACTATCGGCCTGCTGGGATACTTTTTTGAAGTAGGTGATCGCTTCTACCGGGTTTCCATAATAGATCGGGAAGCCGCCTACATCGAGGATAAACATCTTGTCAAACATTTTATAAATGTCTGAAGACGGCTGATGGATCACGACAAAGATGAGAGTGCCTTTCAAGGTAAGTTCCTTGAGCAGGTCCATCACATTTTCGGAATCTCTGGAAGACAATCCGGAAGTAGGCTCATCGACAAACAATACGGAAGGCTCCCGGATCAGCTCCAGGGCTATGTTCAACCGTTTACGTTGTCCGCCGCTGATGGTTTTGTTCAGTGCGTTTCCTACCCGGAGATCTTTGCTCTGGATCAGGCCGAGATTGTCCAGTACTTTATTTACCTTCTCGGTGATTTCCTCTGAAGACTTATCTTTAAAACAAAGTTTGGCACTATAAAAGAGGTTTTCAAAAACCGTAAGTTCTTCAATCAGCAGGTCGTCCTGGGGAATGTACCCGATCACTCCCCGTACTTTATCTTTTTCCGTATGAAGGTTAAATCCGTTTATCAGGACTTCTCCTTTGTATGGTTTTTCAAGACCGGCCAGCACATTTAGCAAGGTAGTTTTTCCCGCTCCGCTGGCCCCCATGATTCCGATCAGTTTTCCAGAGCCTTCTGAAATATTAATATCACGAAGACCTATATTATGATTAGGGAATCTGAATTCAAGATCGTTGACCTGGAACGAGAGCTTGACCGCCACCGATTCGCTGATGAAACGGGTGAGTACATCGCTGTAATAGAATACTCCTCCTTTTTTTGATTTGGTGGTACTGCCCGGGGAAAACAGGGTAACAGTATCAGGGGCAATAATCAGTCCGTTGAGTGTCAGTTCATCTTTTCCTACATACTTCAGGAAAATCATGTCTACACTTTTGACCCTTACAAAGAAAATATTCCCATCGGTAAGTTCGGATTGAATATGCTTTGCCCCTTCGGGCATAGCAGACGGATCCTTATGATTGATCAGGAGAATATTTTCATTTCCAAACGCCTCTGTGTCATTGTGCAGAACAAAGGTATGCAGTATTTTATATTCTTCTTTATCGATATTGAATGCAATGGAGACCGTATCGATGATCTCCTGTTGCTGAGCGCTGTCCTTTCCTTCTGACTTCAGGATCTCCAGCAGCTCTACCAGTACTACGATCTTTTGTTTTTGCGTAAGTGTCTTATTGATCTTACGGCAAATTCCGAGTGTTTTTACTGAATCTTTTACAGAGGTCAGTCTTTTTTTACCATCGTCCTTTCCCTCACCGTCCTTTATAAATTCATCATATAAGGCGATGTACTGCTCGGCAGTAGCGAGGTTCAGTTTCTTTTTAAATGAATTGACAACAAATGCCCTTTCACTTTCTGTAACACCGCCATCCTGCTTTGTAATAATTGCATATAACTGCGCAAGCGACTTTAGTATTTCCTCACTCATTAATTATTCTGTAAAAAATCAATAGGTTTTAAATTCAAACGGTACGTCTACCAACTCTGAAAATTCTTCTCCTGCTTCCTGCATGTCTTCATCGTCTTCATAATAGTACCATACTACTTTTGCGCTGGCAATATCTTCCAGTTTGGAAAGTACATCCAGGATCAGTTTAGAAGACGCGGTATTGAAATATTCCAGTTTAATTACAAATTCAGTAGCCGGATTTGCCTGACCAGCATACTCAGTAAGCCAGTTCAGAATAGGGGAATAAAATTCCGCCGCATCTTCCGGTAGTGATCGTCCAGAAATTTCAAAGATGCCATTCGCCTTGTCCAACATTACCTTTGGGGTATCTTCTGTCCCTTCTAATTGTATGATTTGCATAACGTATTTTATTTTTAATTATTCAGAGTCTTTACTAATTTTTGTTTTAAAGGAGAAAAAAGAATATTCTTCGTTCACTTTTTCAAAATCGAAATCCAGTTTTTGTCCGGATTTTCTGGCAATATCCACGAAGCCAAGGCCAGCTCCTCCTTTATCAGAAAGTTCACTGCTTTTGATAAGCTCTTTATAATATCCTTTTAATCCTTCTTTATCCAGAGAGTTAATATGTTCCAGTTTTGTCTTTAAGCCGTCAATCTGACTGTTCAGAATGAAATTACCGGAAGTGATGACATAACTTCCTTCTTCCCTTCCGATCATAAAGACAGCTCCCTTCTCCTGTCTGCTGGCCTCAAAGGTATCGGCATGTTTGCATATATTTTGCAGACATTCCACCATAACATTAAAAACTTTTCTTTTAATGCTGGATTCCTCTCCTATTGATTCGAGGTTTCGTTCAGTCATAGACAATACTGACTTCGTAATTTCCTGTGTGAATTCACCTTCGTAAACCAACATCAGATTCTTGGAAGACATTATTTTCTGAATCTCATAAATATACTTCATAGGTTTTTGTTTAAATAAATATGTTACTAAGGCCATCGACGTCTACTAATTTATCTCTAAATTTAGAATTTAATTCCGATCAACAAAACATCATCGGTTTGTTTTTGTACTCCCATCCATTTATGAAACTCTTCTTTCATAACAGTGTAAGTCTTATTCATATCTTCGCTATTGTTAGTTACTACCTCTTTTATGCGCTGAGGTCCAAATTTCCGACTATTTGGTCCTCCAAACTGATCCGGAAGGCCATCAGAAAAGATATATACGGCCTCTCCCTTTTTTAGATTCACTTCATAGTTGGTAAAATTGGTCTGATTTCTATATACTCCGCCTCCTATCGCCCATTTATCACCTTTATACTCCTTCAATTCTCCGTTAGCGACATGATAAAGAGGTCTATGCGCCCCTGCGTATTCCATTTTCCTGGTCTTAATATTAATTTTACACAAGGCAATATCCATCCCGTCTTTGATCTGCGAATCGTTTTTCTCCGTAGCCAGGGTGGTATTGACCATCTCATCCAGTTTATCCAGGATCACCGCAGGACTTAAAGAGTTTCCGTTTCGGATGATATCGTTCAGCAGGAAGTTCCCCACCAGCGAGAGCATCGCTCCCGGTACACCATGTCCTGTACAATCCACGGCGGCCACATATACTTCGTCTCCTTTTTCCATCATCCAAGGGAAATCCCCGCTGACCACGTCTTTAGGATGATAGAAGATAAAGGAATCTTTAAAGATATTCGTAATCGCTTTGTTGTCCGGGATCACCGCATTCTGGATTCTTTTCGAATAGTTGATACTTTCGTTGATCTTTTTGTTTTTGTCCTGGATCTCCAGTTCGGCTTCTTTGCGTTCGGTGATATCGTGCGCTACCATCAATACCGACTCCAGGATATTATCGTTGTATTCCGGAATTGCATTGACCTGCATAATATGCTTTCCATCAGGTGTATTGAAAGTTACCTCTTCGGATATGTTCTCATTTTTAAGCTGCACTTCTTTCAGCAGGTATTTCCACGAATTGACCACGTCTGTCCCGATCGTGATCTCCCCGAGCACTTTCCCTGTATATTCCTCTGACTTATACCCTGTGTACAATTCGATCATCGGATTGATATAGGCTATTTTACCCGCTACACTGATCCTGGTGATCAGGTCAGGGCTGTTTTCGGAAAGCGCCTGCATGTTTCTTCTCATGCGCTCTTCCTGCTCTGCTTTCATTTTCACCGTAATATCGCGGGCATTGACTACGATCCCTCTCACCGAAGCATCGCTCAACAGGTTTTTACCTGTCGCTTCCAGCCATATCCATTCTCCGTTTTTCCTCTGGAAGCGATACTGGATCGTCTGTACTTCGACCGCATTTTCCAGGATGTTCTTAAACATACTTCTGGATTTATGAATATCCTCTTCGTTTACATAGGTTCTGCCTTTCAGACCGATCAGTTCTTCAGGATCGTATCCCAGGATTTTCTTCACTGATGGACTTATATACCGGATCGTGCCGTCGGCCTCGTAGATGGTAATTACTTCGGAGGCATTGTAGAGCAACTGTTCCATACGGTTCTGCGCAAGGTTTACTTCCTCTATCTGCTCCTGCAGCATGTTGTTGGATTTTTCCAGTTCTTCCTGGGTCACTTTCATTTCCTCTGCGTTCTGAAGCAATTCTTCCTGCTTCTCCCGCAGCTCCTGGCCCATGATCTGCGATTTTTCCAGCAACTGTCTGGTATGCTGATTGGCCTGTATGTTGTAGATCGTACGGGCGATACTAGGTCCTACTTCTTCTATAAACTTGATTTCATACTCATGAAACTTATGAAACCCGGCAAACTCCACTGCTCCATAAACCACATCGTCGATCGCAAGGGGAACGATCAGCAGGCAGGTAGGACGCTGGTCTCCCAGTAATCCGGACGTAATGGTCACATAGTCTCTCGGAATCTCTGTCCTGAGCAAAGTACTTTGTTCTATAGCGGCTTGTCCTACGAGCCCTTCCGCCATTCTGAATTTTGAATGCAGGTATTTCTTACGGTTGTAGGCGAAGCTGGACTTCATTTCCAGCCAGGTATTTTTATAGTTTGTCTCATCCCGCTCGGTCACTACGTAGAAAGCACCCTGTATCGCACTGACTCTTTTGACCATGTACTGTAATACTTCTTCGCTCAAAGGATCCACATTATCGTGCTTACGCAAAATATCGTTTACATGAGAAGAGGCATCCATCACCCATGATCTTTCACTTTCTGCCTGATCAGAATTTTTCAGGCTTTCTCTCATGTGGATCAGCGACCATCCTAATACGTCCTTATCACTAAGTGGTTTATATTCCGTATCAAGCTCTTTGTTTCCTATTTTATTGGCAAACTCGGTAGTCTGGGCCAGTCCTGAAATCACATTGCTGATAGCATCCTGCATCTGGCCTACTTCATCGTCCGTTTTCTCAAATTCCACTTTCGGAAGTTCTCCTCCTCCCAGCTTGATCATCACATCCTTTATTTTATTGACAGGAGCTGTAATCATATTGGCTACAAAAATGGAGGCAAAAATCCCGAGGAATACTACCAGTACTCCCAATCCCAGTACGCTGAATTTAAGATTATCGGAAGAAGAGATCAGGTCTTTTTCGTAAATTACTTTCTCCTGTTTTTTCAACTGTGACACTTTTCCAAGCCGGTGAATCAGTTTAGCAGACATCGGCAATACGGAAGATTCTATTCCATCCTGTGCCATAAACAGGATGCTTACATCTTCATAGGATTCGAAGTCCGGCAACAGATCGATCGCCTCTTGTTCGGCTGCAATCAGCTTATCGAAATCGATCAATACAGCATCCATTTCCAGCGCTACTGCCGTATCTCTCCATTGTATTTTCAGTATCTGAATTTTTTCTTTCAGTTCCGGGTACTCCACGGAGATCAGTTGCTTTAATGCTTTTTTATCTTCTTCATTGGTTTTCATGAAGACCCAGTTGGTCGAAAGCATTTTTGACTGATTGACCATCAGGGTAAGTTTTTCCAGGGCCTCAAGAGACGGATCCACAACCTGGGAAATTTCAGCAATAAGCTTTCTGTTCTTATTCAGCGTAATAAGACTGACGAACGCATTGGCGACGAACAATATTATAAGCAGGGAAAAGCCCAGGTAAACTTTTTTCCGAATTCCAAATTTTAGCTTCATAGGGATGATGTTTTTAATAAGCACCGGACCAGTCTGAAATCCGGTGCCTAAATCTACTTATATTCTATCGTTAAAACTCAAAGTTTATCCCACCCAGTACCGACGGCCGGATGATATCGGTGTGAGCGTACTCGAATTTTGTCTGGTTCATGATATTCTTGGCGGCCACGAACACATCCAGTTTGTTAAAGAATTTATAGGATACTCTGGCATTGATCAGCACTTTACTGTTAATGTTTGCCACTCCTTTGGTAGGATCTGCATTCAAAGAAGGTGAATTATACAAGTTCATATAAGTATACTGGCTGAAATAATAACCACTGATGTTAAAGTTCAGTTTGGACGTAGCTGCCAGGTTTATATAAGCTCCTCCGTATACATTCGGCGTTCCATTGTCTTTTCGGTCTCTTGTCACAGAAATGTTCTGTGTAGGATTCGCAGCGTCAGAATCTCTGTACACCGGTTCGTTTTTAAGTTGGGTATATTGTACGGTTACAAAAGGTTTGATCTGGAATTTATTCAGCCACAGGTTTGCAGAAAGTGTTCCTCCTGTTTGAATGGCTCTCAGGTTAATATTTTGTACTGACTGTACGATGGTAACCGTTCCATTGACAAGATCCACTGCTGTTGGCTGGCCTACAAGATTCGTAAAGTTCTGTGTGGTCTGGTTAAATAGTTCCAGGTCAAAATAAAGTCTGTCTGTAGCTTTTACTCTGTAACCCAATTCCACAAGGTCTACATTCTGCATGTTAAGATTAGTATTTCCCAGTACCTGTGCATAGTACGGAAGCGAAACCATCATTGGGGTCATAAAATTTCCTACGAAGATGTTGTTGGAAGAATAGGAGTCGTACATATTAGGTCCTTTATAAGCTCTGGAAACCACCGCTCGCACTACGTTCCGCTCGTTGATCTTATAATTACCGCCAAACTGGTACGATAAATACGATTTAGCCGGTACGTTGTATTTGTCCAGGCGCAGGGCTGCGGTAAGCTTGATTTTTTTCAGCATATTCAATTCTGAGCGCAACGATCCTGCAAAATTTTCGAGGGTTTTCTCACCTCCCAGAAACCCTTGACGTGTAGCTTTATTGGCATACTTGGAATCATCGTATTGGGCAGTACGGTAGGACACTCCTGGTTTTACAGAAAGGCCTTTATAGACAAAATCATATTCTGCATTGGCATCCAGGGTCCTGAAATCATATTTGTATCCTACAAATCCTTCTGCGGCATCCTGTGTTCCTCCCTGATAAGATACCTGGGCTGACAAGTGATTAAAATTTCCTCTCAGGTCTACATACTGGGTATTAGACAAGGAAGTGGAAAACGGAGTTCCCAGGTTTTCAATGAACGGTTTCTGAACGGTGGAGTTCTGGCCTCCTGCCGCCAGATGAAGGGAAGATTTGCTGGTAATGGCATAACTCAGAAATGCATTGTACCCGTATTTGTTCATAGACAAATTTCTGTTCGGATAGCGTTCACGTGCATTGGGATTGCCCAGCGTATCGGTAAACAGTGCTCCCAAGGGGAAACTGGTACGGATACTGTCTGCCGACATTTTTTCTCCGGCAATCCAGGAATAATATTCCGATTCGTCACGGTTTCTGTATTGCTGGTTTCCGGATAAGATAAAGTCAAACTTTTTGAATTTATATCCTACGGATGCATTGGTGATGAGCTGGCTTGACGTACCGTACTGTGCATTTCCAACGGCATACAGGCCTTCTTTCTGAGCTCTCCTGGTAATGATATTAATCACACCGGCAGCAGCATTCGGGCCGTACAGCGCTGCGGCGGGACCTCTTACTACTTCTATTTTTTCTACATCGTTCAGGTCTACCGGCAAGGTTTCCCAGAACGTACCTCCGTTAAAATAATTGTACACAGGTCTGTTATCGATCATCACCAGAGAAATGGAGTTGGCACCTGTATTCAGAGAAGATTGTGCCGGCAGGTTGGATAATCCTCTTATGCTTACGTTATAGTTTCCCTTGCTATTTTCAGTAACAAAGACTCCCGGAACCAGTCTTAATGCTTCCATAATGGAATTGGCTCCTGATCTTTTAATTTCTTCGCGGCTCACGCTGGAGGCCGACAATGGAGCATCAAACAGGTTTTCTGCTTTTTTAGAGACGGAGACTATTTTCACGTTCATCAGATCTTCCAGGCTGATGTCTTCGATATTAACTGCCAGGCTATCTG
Source organism: uncultured Chitinophagaceae bacterium (assembly GCA_964437245.1). GTDB lineage: Bacteria > Bacteroidota > Bacteroidia > Cytophagales > Cytophagaceae > JANYCO01. The sequence goes on along the minus strand of CAYTGJ010000042.1, from coordinate 10,521 downwards.
TCTGTGCATACGCAACGGCCGTTGCTAATAGAAAAGGGATTCCTATCACAAGTCGGAGTATATGTTTATTCATGGGCTAAGTTGATTTTAAGGTTGTTAAAATTTATTTATGTGATTTATCTGAAATAATATTGGCAGAGTTTTTCTAGCCTACTACAATGGCCAGTTTGGTAAGATCGCCGGAGACCTTGAGGCCTTGCTTTTCTACGGCTGCTTTATTGAGTTCAAATTTCATTTTGTCGTCCACGATCACAAAATTGATCCCGGATCCTTTTTTGGCAGCTCCCGGACTTTCACTGACCAGCAGTACAGGCTTCCCCTGAAGTTTTCCGGCAATGGTACCGATCGTAGCACTTTGTCCTTCGGAGACAAATACCATCTGACATTCTCCAAAATCGGCAGAGGCAGCCATTTTCTTTACGACGATGTTTCGTGTGTCTACTTTCTTGGTAGCGGCAATTGCTTCCAGTTCTGAAATAATCGGGGAATTTCCGACTACTCCGATCACAAAGTCTCCGCTCTTGGAAGGCCATTCAATGTACTGCGTGAACTTATAAATGAAGAGAGAGTGGATCTTATAGTTGACCTGTGCGTTCACCTGAACGACCGAGCACAGCAATAAGAACAGGGATAGTAATATCCAGCGATTGGTAGTGTTTTTCATATAACGGGTTATTGATTGATTAATTCTGAAACGTAATTACATACTGCCACGATCTTATCCGATGTCTGTCCGGAATACTCCTGAAGACTGGACAATTCGAATACCGTACGTACCTCTCCATCTGCTACACAAGGGATGATCAACAAAGATTTTGGCAATGATTCTCCCAGGCCGGAAATCACTTTCAGGTACCCTTCCGGTATATCTTTTATAAAATAAGGTTTCTGATCTTTGACTGCCTGACCGGTGAGGCCTTCTCCCTGTACCAGGTTGCGAGGGTCACTTTCAGTATTTACAAAGGCATAGGAAGCCTGGAGTACCAATTGGCCAGAGCCGGCTTCTTTCACATATACGAGTCCCTGGCTAACTTCAAAATGTCGGTTGATCTTTCTGAGTACATTGTCCAGCTTTTCATTGACTGTTGCTCCTTGTCTGATCGCACCGGCAAGTTCATGCTTTATTTTTTCCAGCTCTGCAGACGTTGTTTGATTGGAAGTGTTGTCCGAACCCGTAACGGTATTCGTGCCAAAAGAAAATGCGTCCTGTTTTTCTTCCATCCAAGAAGCAGCTTTTTTATTGCTGGCTTCCAGGATCGCATACATGGAAGCAGCAAGCCCTGCGATGAACATCACCCCGAGAAGATAATAAATATTGTTTTCCGACAGTTCTTCCAGTACTTCTTCGGACAGGCTTCTGAGTTTTATAAAAAGTATGATAAAAACAGCAATGTAACCAAGAAGAATAGCTGTAATGATAAAGTTTTTTTTCATATCAGGTTTTTTGAATTTTATGTAAATCGTTTAGAAATTTCACCATCTCCTCTACCTTCATCACATAATCTATTTTAGTCGCTGCCATCGCTGCCTTCGGCATCGTATCAATGGTACATTCCGAGGGGTCCTGCACGATGGTCAATCCTCCGTGCTCTTTCACACTTCTCATCCCCTGCGCTCCGTCTTTATTGGCTCCTGTCAGCAGAATCCCTATCATTTTTTCTTTATAAACATACGCTGCCGTTTCAAAAGTAATATCAATGGCAGGTCTTGAGTTGTTGACCATTTCTTCTGTTGAAAGGGCAAAACTGTTTCCCAGTTCAATGGCGAGATGGTAGTTGGCAGGAGCTACGTACACTTTCCCTTTTTTTATTCCCTCCTTATCGTCGGGTTCGGTCACCTGCTTTACACTTTTTATTTCCAATGCTTCTATGAAGCCACTTCTCACATGTTTTAATCTATGACAGCATATAATGATGGGCAGGTTAAACTCTTTGGGTATTTTACTTAGTATATTCGCTAATACAGTAAAACTACCTGCCGAACCTCCTATAACGATCACTTTATATGGCCTGCTTAAATCTGACTCCCTCATTGGTATAATTGTTTTCCGGATACTGATTTTTTTATTTCCGAAAACTATTCTTTAAATTTTTTATAGATCTTTTCCTCATTGTTGACCACCAAAAACTTGCTGGCATACTCACTCCATATAATGGATTCTTTTGAGCCGATGGCCAGATAGCCATATGTGAAAAGCATCTCATGAAAGAGTTTGATCACTTCGTTCTGAAGGCTCTGATTAAAATAGATCATCACATTCCGGCACAAAATAAGATCACATTTTGTAAATGATTTTGCTTCTACCAGATTAATTTCCCGGAAAGAAACTTTTGATAATAAGTCTCTGTCAAAATAAGCATAATCCTTATCGTAGAGGAAATACTTCTTCAGGTCGCCGGTCGGATTGTAACGGATATAATTTTTCTCGTTCAACTCCATATTGCGCAAAGAGATCTTTCCTTCTTTGGCCTTATTCAGAATGCATTTATCAATATCGCTGGCGATCACTTCCACTTTATCGATCAGATCCATTTCTTTCAAAAGGACCAGCATCGAATATACTTCTTCTCCTGAAGAACATCCGGCATGCCAGATCCTGATTTTTTCCTGATTCAGATACAGGTTAGGTAGAATCGTTTTCATCACTCTCCAGAAAGAGGGGTCTCTGAAAAGTTCTGTGACGTTCACCGTTATTTCATGCAGAAAATCTTCTTTGGTAAATACATTATTTTCTATCTGAACGGCCAGTGCTTCTGCATCAGGGAGTTTTTTAAGCTCCAGGATGCGGATCACTCTTCTTTTAAACGAAGACATGGCATAATCTTTAAAATCGTATCCAAATTTCTGCCTGATTACCTCTGTCAGCCGTTTTAATTCTGCTATTCCTATTTCCTGCATTGAAAAATCAATTGTTCAAGGTCTATTTATTCCACATTGTATCTGAGAATCAGTATCCTCTTACGAAGCGATCCCTGATTGGTTATTTATTCGTTTTACCCCTCATGTAAGATTTCAGGAGTAATACGTAGATATACTTATTTGATTTTATATCCTTCTAATTCGGCTTCCAACACCTTAATTTTATCTTTCAGCAAGGTTTCCGATGTTTTATATTTCCCGACGATCTGCTCCATCGTCTTTTTCTGACTTTCAAGCTGAAGTTCTGTTCTCTCCCTTTCCTCCATTCTGATCTGGTCTAGCTCCTGCGCTTTTCTTTCCATTTCTTCCTGCGTAGCGGCAAGCTCTTCCATGTTCTGACGCATTTCCTCTTCCTGTGATCTCAGCATTTCGGCTTGCTGCTGTGATTCCTGTAATAATTTTTGCGTTTTCTCATTGACCTGTACATTGGAAACCGCTGTTGCAATACTTTCGCCTATTTTTTCAATAAATTCCACTCTGTATTTTTCAAGCGGTATAAAAGAAGCTATTTCGATCACGCCAAAAATAGTATCGTTGATTTTCAGCGGGATGACCACAATGCATCTCGGATTACCTTCTCCTAATCCGGACGATATGTTGATATAATTTTCAGGTACCTCCGTAATGTAGATTGTTTCTCTTTCTATATAAGCCTGCCCTACCAATCCTTCGCCAGGCTCTATTGTTTTCTGTAGAAATTTTTTCCTGTTATAGGCATAACACGCCTTTAATTCCAGGACAGGGTTGGCAGGATCCGTTTCATTCAGGACAAATAATCCACCCTGGTTTACGTCCAGGTACTTAATAAGGAAGGTCAGAATACTATTGGCAAGTGTCTCCAGATTACTATTTTCCAGGCGGAGTATTTCCGAAGCTTTGGCCAGACCAATATTTACAAATTTGTCCTGCTGATCTTTTTTATAGGCCTGTTGAAGATTATCCCTCATTTTTACCAGAGACTCTCCAAGTTCATCTTCTTCCAGCAATTCATACCCCACACTCAGATTCCCTTTGGAGATCTCATCGGCAAATGCAATATTTCTGCTGATATTGACGAACTGCTCTTTCAGTTCGGCTCCCTGCAGATAAGATACCCTGCTCCTGGCTTCAAAAATAGCGGACCAGTAACCGCAAAGGAAAAATATCACTAACGCCAGTAAAACATGGATTATAAAAGTAGTAAGGGGCATGTAATCGGCATCGGTAAAATAGATCTCTTTATGCCCGGCATATTGCAGATACGCAAACAGTGAATGGTGTACTGCTACCGTAATCACCAAAGGCAACTGCAAACGCCAGTTCTGATATACGATCAACAATATGGATCCTATAAATGCGCAGAAGTGCATTTCAAGCATTCCATGCATCTGGTATATAAACTGGGCTGTAAAAAAAGCATAGATACAACTTAATACATATTGATAAAGCCGGTACTCTTTAAGTAGAAACTTAGTAGAATAATAGGCCAGTAAATTCAGTCCGCCTACCCAAAAGGCGATCCAGAATGTTTGATAAAAGAAAGCGATTGCAATCCCAAATACGAAGAAGCCTATCAGACAAAAGTCAGTGATACGGTCGGATTTTTTATAAATCTCTTCGTAATATTCTTTAAGCATACTCTTATTTTCCATACTCTCGTTATTGTTTGTTCGTAATATCTGACCCTAGTTGACAACCGTATGACCGTGTCGCAATCTCTGAAAATTCTCCGGTATTGTTTCCTTCTAAAAGATTGACGATTGCGATCTCAGCAAAATTAGTATTTTTTGTAGTACAATATCTGGCCTTGTTATAATTTCCTCTATAATATAAATTATTTTCATGGTTTAATAATACTGCCTGCGGGGTGGAATAAACTCCACAGGCATCGGCCAATATTCCATGCTCGTCAAAAATAACAGGGACGTTAAACTCATCCCGGGTATCGTTTAATTCTTTTTCGGTCACAATGAAGAACCGTACTTCCTTGCCATAGCGAGCATGCAGGTATTTGATATGCGCTGCATTGAACTTCGAACAAGGACATTCCGGATTGTAAAAATGTAACAACTTCGGTCCTTCATACTCTATGATCGCATTGACGGATACAGGCGTTCCCAACGGCACCTCATTATAATTTCCCGGCAACGCCGTAGGCATCTGATACTTAATCTCATGCACCCAAAACACGGCTACAATCCCTCCCATAATTATGCACAGCAAAGCTACGGCAATAATCTTCCTCTCCAGATCTCTCATCCTCTTCTCTAAATTTTAATATGTTTTAACTAATCGAAAAAATATATTTGCTATCACCTTTCAGAACGAAAGACTTTATACAACAAGATACGTTCTTCTTTTCAGCCGTTAAAAAACCTCCAAAAATCCCCATGTGATATATTGTCCGTTTTAAGTAAAAATACGGATCCCTTTTATGCTGCCTTAAAAACGGCCGGAAGGCCGTCACCTAAAAAAAGTACTATAAAACACCCGAATTTCACATTTATAATATTCTTTACCAGCACCTTATAAAAGGTCTTTTTTACTTATTACCAGTAAAATTCTGTTCTATATATTGCATTTTTTATAATTTATTAACTACTTTTGAAAAGCTAACAAATAATAGTACTTAACAAAGTTTAAATTAAAAAATACAAATAAGCTCTCCGTTTTATGACAAAATTCACAAGGCTTGCTGTCCTTCTCGCCCTGATTATCCCCATGCACATGCATGCTCAGGAGATAAAATCATCCCTAAAGCAAGCAAACAGCTTATATAAGGACGAACATTTCAGAAATGCAATTCCTTATTATGAAGAAGTGCTGAAAGTCCAACCAGATCATGCCGAAGCACTGTTTAAATCAGGCGTATGTTATCTGAACAGATTCTCCAAAGAGAAAGCACTGGAAAATATTCTCAAGGCGTATGAGAAAGATTCTTCTGTAAGTAAACATCTTCGCTATTGGATGGGACGTGCATACCATCTGAATTACAAATTTGACGAAGCACTGGAATCATACTCGATCTACAAATCATCACTCCGCAAAAAAGATCAGCGCAGCGATGATTTACGAATCCATATCGAGCAGAGCAAAGCAGCGAAAGAACTGGCAGGAAGTCCGAAAAACTATGCTGTCCAGAACCTGGGGAATAATATCAACAGCAGCTTCTCAGACCACAGCCCGGTGATCTCTGCCGATGGCAAAACCCTTTATTATACTTCCAGAAGAGCAGAAGGTGAAAATGATAAAGAAGAACTGGACGGAGAACCTTTTGAAGACATTTTTGTAGCACATAAACTGGACAGCGTGACCTGGGGAAAACCGGAAAGTATTCAGCTGAACACTACCGGACACGATGCTACCTGTCAGCTATACGACAACGATACCAAAATGATCATTTATAAATTCACTAAAGGAGGTGACATTTATTACAGTGAGAAAGAAGGAAACAAATGGGGCGATCCTAAGCCTTTTCCGAACGTTAATACCAAAAAATTCGAATCTTCTGCGTTTGTAACCGCCGATGGGAAAATAGCTTATTTCTCTTCAAACCGATATAAGAAAAACGACGACCTGGATATTTACTATATCGTGAAAGACGATAATGGCAAATGGAGCAAGATCAAAGAACTGAAAGGTGCCATCAATACAAAATTTGACGAGGATGCTCCTTACCTCACTCCGGATGGCAAAACGATGTATTTCAGTTCCCGTGGTCATAAGAACATGGGAGGTTTTGATATTTTCAAGTCTACCCTTGACGACAACGGGGTATGGTCTACTCCTGAAAACCTTGGATACCCGATCAACACACCGGACGATGATGTATACTATTACTTGTCTTCCAACGGCCGCAGAGGATACCTTGCTTCATACAGAAGCGAAGGATTCGGGGAGAAAGATATTTATGAGATCACTCCTATAGCAGGCGTGAAAATACAGGGATTGATCACCGAAGATGTGACCGGAAACAAAGTAGACGGCGTGACCGTCCTGTTTGTATCCCAGAAACAAACCACCGCTCCAAGCGCTGCTTCCGACCTCTCTAAAGAAGGCGGAAACTTCGGAGTGAAAGTAACTTCTTACAATACTTACAAAGTAGCAATCCTGAAAGGACAGGATACGCTGAAAACGGAACTGATTGAGCTTCCGGCAATCGACGAGGAAGATAAGGTACTCACCAGAAATTTTGTGATCCCTTATGTAGCAAAACCAGAAGATCAGCCAGCTACGCCTCCTGCAAAAGGAGAGCCTGGTACTGCTCCTGCGCACCGGTATGTTTTCAGAAATACTTATTTCCCGGAAAACAGCGCTACTCTTACTCCTGAAGCTAAACGCGAACTTGATATAGCCGCAGAGGTACTGGCCAAGAATCCGGATGCAGAGATCAAACTGAAAGGGTATGATAAGAGCAATACTACGCTTGCCAAACAAAGAGCACAGGCAGTAAACAACTACCTGACCGCAAAAGGAGTAGATCCTGCAAGAATCAAAGCTACCACAGGCAATAAATCGGCAAAGAACACGGTAAACGATCGCAGTGTGGAAATGGATGTAACACTGAAATCCAACATGGCGATGAATTTTGATCCGAAAACAATTCCTTCGTATACTGTAGGAAGTACGTTCATCCTTCGTAACGTATACTTTGTGACTGCCAAACACGATCTGAGGCCGGAAGGAAAAGCGGAACTGGATACCCTGAGAAGCATCATGCAAGCCAATCCTTCGTTAAAAATAGAACTGGGTGGCCATACCGATGATATCGGCAAAGAGGAATACAACCAGAAACTTTCTGAAAACAGAGCGAAAGCAGCGGTAGACTACCTGATCAAACAAGGAATTGCTGCCGACCGTCTGACCTATAAGGGATATGGAGAAGCGTCTCCGTACGTGCCTAACAATTCTGACGCCAACAGACAGTTGAACAGAAGAACGGAGGCAAAAATCATCGGAAGATAATTTTCCTTAAAAAGAATCAAGTAAAAGGGCTGAACTGAATAGTTTAGCCCTTTTTTATTACCTTTGTGGCTGTACTGACCATGACAGTAGCAGAAAATATGACGGTAATACCCTATAAAGAACTAGAAGAAGGCAAAAAAGAGCAGGTTGCTCTGATGTTCAACAACATATCGCGCCGGTATGACCTTCTGAACAGAGTGTTAAGCCTGGGCATTGACATCCGGTGGCGCAAAAAAGCGATCCGGATCCTTAAAGAGCACCATCCGGAAACAGTCCTGGATGTAGCCACTGGAACTGCTGATTTTGCCATTGCGGCTGTAAAAGCAGGTCCAAAAAAAATTACGGGAGTGGATATCTCCGAACAAATGCTGGCTGTTGGAAGAGAGAAGGTTGCCAAGCTGAACCTGCAGGATAAGATCGAACTTTTAAGTGGTGATTCTGAAAATCTTACCTTTCAGGACAATTATTTTGATGCAGTGATCGTTTCTTTTGGAGTAAGGAACTTTGAAAATCTGGAAAAAGGGATAAGTGAGATAAGAAGAGTGTTAAAACCAGGCGGCTTACTGATTGTACTGGAATTTTCTAAACCTTCGGGTTATTTCTTTAAACACATTTATAACTTTTACTTCCGCTTCATTTTGCCTGCCGTCGGGAAAATGATTTCCAAAGACACAGCGGCCTACCGCTACTTACCGGATTCGGTGAATGCCTTCCCTTATGGAAAAGCATTTACCGATATATTAGATAAAACAGGTTTTAAAAATACGCAATGCAAAGAACTCACATTTGGAGTAAGTACCATTTATACAGGATTAAAATAATACTGATCTTCGGTAGTATATTTCTCCTGTCCGGGGTAGCAGAAGCACAATGGCTGCACTCTCAGGAAAACCATAAATGGGATACAAACCTTCCCAACTATGATGACCGCTTTTTACATTATGGTTTTACCCTGGGATTGAACAGCACCCGGTTTCGTCCGGTAACCTCTCCTCTTTTTTATAATGATACAAGCCTGGTTTCCATAAGATCCAAACCTCAGGGAGGATTTAACCTTGGGTTTGTGGTAAACATGAGAATGTCAAAATACTTTGACGTTCGCCTGCTTCCAGGGGTGGCGTTTTATACCCGTGCCGTTCAGTATGAATTCACGCAAGACAACGTCAATCAATCAGCGGAGTCTGTTTTTATAGAAACGCCCCTGCTATTCAAATATAAATCGCAACGCAGAAAAAATCACCGGTTGTATATGGTAGGTGGTCTAAAAACATGTTTTGAGGCTGGTGCTAAAAAGAAAGAAAAAAAGAAGTCTGAACTGCGGACCGAAAATTTTGATCTGTGTATTGAATACGGTTTCGGCCTTGATCTTTATTTCCAGTTTTTCAAATTCGCTCCTGAACTGAGGTTCTCTCATGGAATCACGAACCTGCTTAAAAACGACCCGAATTTGTATAGCAACAGCATTAGCAGGCTGACTACTCATACCATCACGCTTTACTTGTTTTTTGAATAAGCTATTTCACCCTGGCTTTTATTCCTGAATTAAGTATATTTCTCCATTTCAAGAATAAGAAAGCGTCATTGCGATAAGAGAGGCCGCAGGCCAAACGAAGAAGCAATCTGTCAGCTACGTAAGGATCCTATTTACGTCTTCCACATATCTTCTCTGAACGTTTCAATCCCTTTTGTATCTCTCAAAAGGGTACTTGTAAAATAGCGATATAAAATATAACGATTCACCTTTTCTTCATTACGATTGTACTAATATGCCTAAAAAATTAGCTAGGTATTTGTACTTGATTTAAAAAAATATGAAAACACAAAATCATATAATATTAATAATCAATAATATACTAAAAAAGTATGCGTGCATACCATTGTTAAAACCTTACATAAGGCCAAATTAACCTTTTGCAGGAAGACCGTATATAGTAGTGTGAAGTTGACCGAGGGGTTGGTAAGGTTTGGTAGAGTGGGTTGATGCGGTGTAGCCTTCGGGCACACCGCTTTTTTTTAGCCTCCTCAGGATGCCCTTTGAAATAAATCGTCCAGACCCTTACCGGCTACAAAAGAATGCATCCATCCCTTCACCACAGGTACATCGTACGAAATGATCTTTTCTTTTTTCAGTTTTAATAATGTACTATACTCTTTGGCCGACAAATTTCCATCTATGATAAACCCTAACAGCAACAGTTGAATCACTCCTTGTTTGATGGCTGGATCTGCATTTTTTAGTTTTTGGAAATACTCCTCTCCCACTACGTGAGATTCCTTGATCGGGATATCGAAGGTCACCAGAATGTTTTTAGCCAATAAAAAATGATTATGATGATACCTTCGCTTGGACATGGCGATGTATTGCAGGGTATCGTAAATATAAGAGGTAAACTCAGGAGTATCCCGGTAACGGTCGTACAGCGAGCTGCACAACTGCCGGATAAGGTTAGGAGCCATGATCCGCACTTTGGTTTCGTGTACTACGATCCAGGAAGCGTAGGCATTCCAGAACGCAAAGACAGGAATTCCCACCATGTCAATGACTGCACGCAAGGCATATCGTCCCAGGATCCTTCGCAAAAGTATTTTAGCAATATAATTGCTGATGGTGGCTTTCAACCGGGAAATAATCAGAAAAAGCAACAAGGTCCAGCGGGA
>CAYTGJ010000041.1:10573-32621 GCA_964437245.1 uncultured Chitinophagaceae bacterium | reverse complement strand
CTTGTCACAGAACCGGGCCTCGGGGCAGCGTATCCCTCTGACCCCCTCTCATCAGCGCTGCGCTAGTCATGCATGGACTAATGATGCCTGATGATTATTATGGAGGTGGCGCTCAATGAAGCGATCCTCTTCTTCATTTCAGATTAGGTTTTATTAGGGCCTACAGCACGAATTCAGTGCCCTGCGTTACGCAGGGCACTGAATTCGTGCTGTAGGCTGTTTGGCCTTCGAGTGGCGCTTTAGAAGTTTGGAGTACTTTTACAAAATAATCTGATCAGTAACTCAATTCATTGCACCATATAGTATGCAGCCTTAGATAAAATGATGGCGTGACAAATTGTCTGAAGAGATCCAGTTTCAATAATTAACACCAGATGGCAGTGGGAGAGCATTGCGTTGCTTCGAAATTCTTCCTTGCTGGGTATACAGTTCGTACCGAACGGCCTACACAGGAAATGGCTGGCGCAATAGAGCAATCGCTCGCATTGAGTAGGCCTACATACCAGAGCTGGTAAAAATCTATCTAGGTCGTTTGAAAATGTTTTTTTTAGTTTATTGTCTTCTTCCTGCCACATTTTTTATAACTTTTTTTTAAAATGATCTACTTCGTATTTTTTTAAGGTGTCTTTCTTCCTCTCCCACGGAGGGGTGGTACGATTAGCCATGTCTATGGCTATGAAAATTACAATTGCCAGAAAAACCGCAAAGACTATGTAAAATATTTTCCTGTTCTTAGGCATAGGTTTATTTTATTCTCTTTAATTCAAAATTTTCTTTCGGAGAAATGATCAGCGGAACTTTCTCTTCAATAACAGAGCTTGTATCCAGTCCGAATGCACTGGGCTCGGATAAACTGATGGATTTTAGCAGAAAATGCCCGTCCATGATGATCTGATCCAGCGGAGAAAGTTCGTTGTCGTTGCTCAGGTGCTTTTCCAGGACTACGAATTTAAAATCACCTATTACATTTCGTTTATTAAGTGAGGTATAGCGGCTGGTGAAATCGATCTCTTTGTTTCGCACCATATCTTCCACCACTTTCCGGAAATAGAGATTAATTTTTTGCTCTACCCTGAACCCGAGCCGGAAATCGACTCTTACCAGATCGTCCGGGAGAATGACGTCAACTTTGTATTCCATCGTATACGGTTCGTCGATGACGTCAATATGGACAAACCAGTATATATCAGCCCGCTTGGGTTGTTTATTGAAAATAGAATACATGATCTTGGATTCTATCTGTTTTGGATTGTCGGCGCTCGTCAGGTAGACAAGGTGTGTGGCATATTTGGGCACAGACAAGTCATGGCTGAGCTCCTGCAGCATCGCATGGTATTGGGCCAGAGGTACGAATTCGGTAAGCCTGTTTTTGATCTTACGGGAGGCGTACCAAAGCCACATGACCGCCATAAGTCCACTGCTGATCAGGAAGGTGACATAACCTCCGTGGCTGAATTTGCTCAGGTTGGCCACCAGGAAGCAGGACTCGATGGTCAGAAACAGGGCTGTGAAAAGAATGACCCCTACTGCATTGCGTTTTTTCAGGTATCTTAAATAATAGTATAAAAGGATAGTCGTGACCAGCATGGTCAGGTTGATGGCCAGGCCGTAGGCTGCTTCCATATTGGATGACTCCCTGAAAATAAGTACCACAAGGATACAACCGGTCATGAGCAGCCAGTTGATGCTGGGAACGTAGATCTGTCCCTTCATGATGGTAGGATAGTGGATTTTTACTTTGGGCCAGAGGTTGAGCCGGATTGCTTCGTTGATGAGTGTGAATGCCCCGCTGATCATAGCCTGGCTGGCAATGACGGTAGCAATGGTGGCGATCCCGATCCCCCAAAGCAGGAACCCGTCAGGCATGATGCCATAAAAAGGATGCAGGCCATCCAGTTTTCCGCCTTTGTTCAGAAGCCATGCACCCTGTCCGAAGTAGTTCAGAAGCAGGCTTATTTTTACAAATCCCCAGGTGGCCTGGATGTTTTCCCTGCCGCAGTGTCCGAGGTCGGAATAAAGGGCTTCTACTCCGGTAGTACATAGGAAAATGGATCCCAGCAACCAGAAACCTTTCGGGTATTGTGTCAGAAGTTCTACGGCATACAGAGGATTAATCGCTTTCAGGATCCACCAGTTGCCGATGATCTGGGAGAGTCCCAGCACAGCCAGCATGATGAACCATAGGGTCATGATGGGACCGAAGCTGTTGCCCATGAATTTTGTTCCGAAACGTTGTATGAAAAAAAGCACTACGATAATGGCAATGACGATGGGAACGGTTTCGATGGAAGGGTCTAAAATTCTTAATCCTTCAATGGCGGCAGATACGGAAATAGGCGGAGTAATGATGCTGTCGGCGATCAGGGCGCTTCCCCCGATGATCGCAGGCCATACGAGGTAGGGATATTTTCTTCTGACCAGTGCAAAGAGGGCAAAGGTACCGCCTTCTCCTTTGTTGTCTGCTTTGAGCGTTATAAAAACGTATTTGAACGTGGTGACCAGTGTGATTGCCCAGAATACGAGGGACAGCGATCCCATGATCAGGATCTCGGAAATGGGCTTTTCTCCTACGATGGCTTTCATCACGTAAAGCGGAGAAGTACCTATGTCGCCGTATATGATTCCTAATGTAACGAGCAGCCCCGCTGCACTGAGCTTGTGTACATGAGACTTTTTTGTAGCAGTACCGGACATTGTTTGTGTTTAATTTCGTGTCGCCAAGTTATGAAATAAGACAACATCCTGCAAAAACAGCGTATCCTATATCAGGATAATGCTGGCAAGGCCTGCCACCATGATGATCTTGCTCAGGTTGCTCAGGCGGCGGTAGTCTTTTTCGGTCTCAGCCTTGTATAACCTGGTCAGCAGTAATACAAAAAAAGGCAATAAGGTAATGGTAAAATAAACAGCGAGTATATTGTTATACCGTTCTGTAAACAATACCCCGATGATGATGACAAAAAGAATACTGATCGTGAAAATGAAGTATTTGGTATTCCGGATCCCCCAAACGATCGGGAGCGTTTTGCAGCCGTACTGGGCATCTCCTTTAATGTCTTCCATGTCTTTGATGATCTCCCGTATCAGGGACATCGTAAAGGCGAACACCGCATAGATGATTACCAGGTTTACATTATTGTCAGACAGGAAAGAAATGTAATAGATAGACACCCCGGTCAGGAGCGAGATTGTGATATTTCCCCAGAGGGCAAGGCGTTTGAGGGTATTGGAGTAATACCACATTAAGAAACCGGAGATAAAAACGGTAAGAAAGATCTCCCAGCCGAGGAAGATACTGATAAATACAGCCAGGAGGTTCAGTATAAAGTGAGTAAGGAGGGCTACCCTTCGGGTAAACACTTTTCCGATCACGACTCTTTTAGGATTGTTGGTAAGATCAATTTTAATGTCGTAATAATCGTTAATGATATAGCCTGCGGCAGCGATCAGCAAGGTAGCGAGGCAAAGAAGCAGGAAGGAAGGATCGGTGATAATGGCTCTCCACTCTTCCTTTGGTCCGATCGCAAAGATGCGGACAAGAAACTGGGCAAATAAAATAATGAGCAGATTGGGAAGTCTCACCAGTCTGAAAAAGGCTCCGAAGGATTTTTTTAAGTGAAGTTTTTGAGGTTTGCTCACCATAAAAATATTATTTTATCCTGTTAATAACGAAATCCTGGCGGATTTAAACAACCTTCTTCCGGTTTATTTTTGAGTCTGGTCGTGAAGATTGGGAATTTTTAACGTAATAATAGTCCCGACTTTTTCTTCGGAAATCAGATCCAGTGAACCTCCCAGTTTGAGCATGACTTCTTTTACAATGTACAATCCTAATCCTGAACCTGTTGCAAGGATAGTGCCCCGGAAAAACATGTCAAATACTTTTGATTTATATTTTTCTTCGATGCCTATCCCATTATCGCGGAAGGAGATGACAGCGGCTTCTTCATCGCATTTAATAGAAATCGTAAGGGAAGGGTTCGTCTTATTTTCGTCCTGGTACTTGATGGCATTGGAGACGAGGTTCATGAAAATAATTTTCATCCGGTGTTTATCGCTGTAAAAATCGGCTTTTTTATCGATCTCTACGGATAGTTGAATGCGTTCGGCGTCTTTGATGTATTTTAAATTGGTCAGGGTTCTTTTAATGATCTTCCTGAATTTGATTTTAGCAGGAGAAATGATCGTTCGGTTATTTCTGGAAAGATCCGTAAGGTCAGAAATAAAGCCATCCAGTCTTTTGATGCTTTTCAGTCCCTCCTGGACACATTTATTCCGTATGTCTTCTTCGGTTTCATTTTTGATCAGATTGAATAATCCTTCCAGCGAACAAAGGGGAGCCCGAAGGTCGTGTGAGGCATGGTACACAAAACTGTCGAGTTCGAAATTGATCTTTCGCAGTTCTTTTTCCGAGTTCTTTATATCGGTGATATCGATCGAGACACCCAGGATGTTTACTTCACCGCTAAAGCTGCTAAGAAAAGGGATTTTAGAGGTATGTAGTATTTTATTATTGCCGTTCGGGTGTGTAATCGTTTGTTCCGGGAGTATGATCTTTTGTTTTTTATCCAGTACAACACTGTCGCTGGCGTGTACTCCCTTCAGCTCATCTTCGTTTTTAATAAAATAGCTGTCGTCCCGGCCTATAAAATCTTTTTTCTCTGCGGAAAAAAGATCTGCCTGTGCCTGGTTTACCAATACATAACGTGCTTCCGCATCTTTCAGGAAAATAGGGTGGGGCACCAGCTCTATCATTTGTACCAGTTTATCCGTATGCTCTTCCAGTACAGAAATAGTGATTTTGTGTTTGGTGATATCGTTGCCGGAAATATAATAATGGCCGGTTTCGGGGTCTGCAGTAAGCTGCCAGGAAAACCACTGATGGGCATTCTCCGGTTGCCTGATACGGGACTCAAAGGAAACAGAAGATTTTCCTGACCGGAGTTTGGATAAAAAGACCTGTGCCATTTCAAGATCGTCCGGATGGAACAGCTCTTTTAGATGGAGTACTTCTTCGTTAGTTCCATACAATCGGGTCAGTACAGAATTGGCTTTTAACAGAGTGAAATCTTCTCCTAAAATACCTATGGGGTCTTGCGACAAATTAAAAAAAACTTCCGGATTAAATTTGTTTCCCTCTTCCTTATGCATATACACCTCTCTAATCAAACTCAATATACAAAGGAACTACAAATAGGTAATTGAATTATTGGAATATTATTTAAAAGGAATTGTATGATGTAAGAAAATGGCGGGAATAGACGGATTGTGTCAGGACTAATCCGCTATATAGGAGGACTTATGTTCTTAGTCGGTTAATTATTTCTATACATAATCCTAGTCTTTCTTCGTAATTGCCGGAAACATCAGCATAAGGAAGGCCTCGTTTGACCAGCTCATTTTTGAAAAGGTCATAAAGTTCTTGCCTTTGAAGGGGACGGTCTCGGTGAGGAGGGTCAGGGACCCAGGGGATGTCAATGTTCGTAAGGAGATAGAGTGTATAGTTCCGGTTGGTGGCAGCCTGAGCGATCCATTCGTCTTCACGGTTAAAATAATATTTATTGTATACGTAGGTAGTGAGAGGATTGGTGTCGCAGAAAAGCAATCCGTTTGCCTGTTCGGCCATCACGTCTTCAAAGGCTACCTGTCCGATGACGATCTGATGAATATCCTGTGGCTGGCAGATCTCATCGCTTTTACGGCCAAAAGGATCGTACAGCTCCCGTTTGAGGTCAAGGTAATGCCTGGCATATTCGGGAGCGTATAAAGTTTGGTAATGATGTGCGAGCTGTTGTGCCAGCATTGTTTTTCCGGTAGATTCCGGGCCATATAAAACTATTTTTATCACGGGATGGTCTGTGTTTTAAGAAAAGATCGTTTCCAGGCAAAATAAGCCGCTGTCGCAGTGATCACATACACTGCATAAAGGAGAAACGATAAATAATTCTGCATATTGAAAAACATGATAGCATAAATCAGATCGGTAACAACCCAAAGCAGCCAGCATTCCATTAATTTCTGATTCATCATCCACTGGGCTGTGAAGCTCATGGAAGTGACGAGTGCGTCAAGATAAGGCATTTCACTGTCTGACAGGCGATCGGAAAGTATTCCCAGCAGCAGAAATGTAATCACCATAAGGAGGGCTAGATTCCTGAACTGTTTGCGGCTTGCTTTTGATACCTGCAGCCGCGTTTTACCGGTTCCGCCGTAGAGCCATTGATACCAGCCTATGATGGAAGCTCCCAGGAAAAAGAAATGGAGAATGACATTCAGGTAAAGGGTTTTCTGATAGTAAAAAACAATGTAGGCCAGTATACTCACAATGCCTGTGGGCCAGCACCAGATATTCTGTTTTGCCGTAAGGAGTACACAGGCAAACCCGAATGCAACTCCTATGATTTCAATATATGTAATGTTGTAAGGCATTTGATTTATCGGGCAAGTGCTTCGTCGATCAGGAGGAACGTTTCTTCATAGTGTTTTCCAACAGCCGCTCCGCGTTTTTTCCCCAGACGGACAATGATGGTTTTCCTGTCGGGGATCATGAGGATGTATTGACCAAGAATACCCCGGGCATAAAAGATAGAATGTCCTTTGTAGTCTGGAATGGTCCACCATTGGTATCCGTAAAAGTCATTTTTCCCCATATCCTTATCTCCGTCAGGAAGGCCATTGGGACGAAGAGAGGCCAGAACGTATTCTTCCGGGATAAGTTGCCGGTTGTCCCACCTGCCGCTGTCCAGGTAAAGTTTCCCAAATCTGGCGAAATCCCGTGCGTTGGAATTAATACAGCAATAGGCTTTTTCTTCCCCGTTTTCTTTGTCAAGGCTCCAGATAGCATCGTTTTCGCAGCCCATTGGTTCCCATAGTTTTTCACGGGCATAGTCACTGATTTTTTTTCCGGTTGCTTTTTCAAGTATAAAAGCCAGGAGCTGTGTGTCGCTGCCTTTGTACCGGAATATTTTTCCGGGTTCTTCGATCGGCTCCAGTCCGTAGATAAGCTTTTTCAGGTTAGTGCCATAATAGGCTTCGGTAGTAGGAGAGAACGGACTGGAATAACCTTCCTCCCAATTCAGCCCGGAGCTCATCATGAGCAGATGCTGCAGGGTGATCTTATTTTTGTTGCCTGTCCGGAATTCAGGTAGAAAATCTCCTGCCGGTTGATGAATACTGCGGATGGATCCATCCTGAAGAGCTGCCCCGACTAAGGCGCTGACATAGCTTTTAGACATCGAGAAAGAATTGGAAAAAGAATTGGCACTGTAGGAGTCCCAGTATTCCTCGTATAGAATGGAGTCTTTTTTTATGATCAGCAATGCGACTGTTTCCAGTTCGGCAAGTTTTTCCCGCAGAGGCGTGGGAAGATCGATTTTGTTGTAGTTGTCAGATAGTGCCCATGGCTGCGGAGCTGAGCTCTTCCCGATCTTTCTTTCCGGAAAGATCTTATAATCGTCAAGGTCGGCAAAATTAAAAACAAGTGCACGGTAGAAATAATCTTTCCCTGATAGTACTACCCAGGCATTGAAAAGAAGGAAAGAAAGGAGCAGTAGAAGACCGGTATAACGAAGAGCCTTTTTCATCGCTTAGAAGTCATAGCCAAAGGTGATGTACAATTGTGGCTTGGACAGAATGTTGTTCTGAAGCCCCCAGCTCAGATCGGCTTTGATATAATATCCCAGCAGCATGGTCCGGATACCTCCTCCGAATCCGATCAGGAAAGGACTCCGGTAATTGGTAACGGTAGCTGAAAACGGATAGCCCGGGATGGTCTGGTCTTCCTGGATGTTGCTCAACTTATCTGTGAAGGCGTTGCCAATATCTGTAAATCCGATCAACTGGAGATTGCGGAAGAAATTAGAATTGATTGTTCCGTTGTAAAAATATTGTACCACCGGAAGTCTTAATTCGGCATTGAACAGGATGTATTTCGGCCCGAACTGAGTGTTGTATTTGAATCCTCTTAAGCTGGTCACATATCGTGTGAACAGGATGTCGCTGTTGTCTACTCCCGGATCGATCGTCAGTGGATCTACAGTCGCCGCATTGGAGTTGGAGTAAAAATCCCTGTTGGAAAGCAGCCAGTTGTCCATTCCGCCAATGAGGAAGTTTTTAGGACTGTTGCCGAAGTAGTGTCCGTAGGAAGCACGGGTAGCCAGTACAAGCTCTTTGTGGATCGGAATATACTTTCTGAAATCAAGGAACATTAACCCAAAATCCCGTTGAGCTCCCTGGTTGGATTTATAGTATTCGGCTGAAATTTTAAACCGGGTTCCTTTCAGCATATTCATGCCTGTCACCAGCGTGTTGTCGTAAATGTATTCACCCCTTACGGATTCATAGCTGGCCATTGCGTCCCTGGCGGCAATGCTGGCATAGGAAGTTGTTTCCCGGAAGGTCGTGGTGACAATGGAAGGAGTGATGCTGATGCGCTGATGTACGGACAGGGGATAGGAAGCTGTAGCAGAAAAGATATTCAGGATATAACGGTGTGAAGCATAGTTGTTGAAAGGACTTAGTGCCTGCCGGTCGTATCGTACTTTGAAATCCACACGTCTTTTGACGTAGCGATACTCTCCAAACAGCTTACTGCTTTTGAAGTCAAAGCCGATAAATCCTCCGGCATCTATCCGGTGATTGCCCAGCAGGTCTGACATGCCGCCTTCGAGCAAAGCCCCCAGACCTCTTAAAGGATCCACCATAAGGGTAGAGATCACTTTGTCGGCATTGAAAGGAGTCTGGTATTTCCATGGGCCGGAATAGATAAGTGCGTTGACTACAGGAGTATAGCTTTGCGGCTCGGTCCCGGATTTAGCAGAATCTTTTTTTACTTCGGATTCGAAAGTAAGCTGGTCAAAAGCAAGTTCTTCGTTGGAGTTGAAATTAAAATTGATCGAATCCCCGGCAGGGACGATGTCATGATGGTTATACGATTGTATCAGCGAGCGGCGGGAAGTGATAGGCGTATTGAACGATTGACTGTCCCATGCCCCTTTTTGATAGTAAATATGATCTTTGCTTTTATACAGAGAGGTATACAGAACAGAAGGACTGGTTTTTGAATAGGCAAACTCTGTGATATCTGTAGAAAAATTGGTCACCTGGGTAACCGAATGATCGGGGTTAAGTTTGTAGATGTTTACAACTCCTTTGTCGTCGCTTAGAAAATAAAGATTGTTCTCGTCCGGTCCTTTGGGCATATAATTGTTGCTCCGGTGAGTGAGTTTTTTCAACACCGTTTTGTTGGCCGGGTTGTATAAAAATAAATTGTAATTGTCCGTGTATTTAGGGAGCTCCTTGCTTTTGTTCAGCGTATCGTTTTGACGGGTAGAACTGAAAATAAGATTCCCCGAAGGGGTGAAAAGCGGATCAACATCATCGCAGGGATCATTGGTCAGTTGTGTAGTAGTGCTTGTTTTCCCGTTGTACAGAAAAATATCGGTTTGCCCGTTTTGATCCGCACTCATGGCAAGTGTACTTCCGTCGTGCGAATAGGCCATTGAATATACCTGGTTGAACAGGGTCAGGTCTTTTTTGTATACTTTATGATTTTTAAGATCATAGGTTTTCATGAGCAGCAGATTTTTTTTGCGGAATACTGCTGACACTACAAATTCATTCTGCCAGGCAGAAACAGGTAAAGCATAATCAATGGATTGGTCGGTTCTCCTGTAGCCGCCTCTGGCAAGTGTTTTTCTTTTTTGCTTCTGAAGGTCGAGCAGCCGGAGTTTAAAACGTCCTTTGTAGTTTTGTACATACGTAGCATACGTTCCTTCTTTGTTCATGCTGAGTGAATAGATACGGGTATTCTTTCGTACCCTGGTCAGTGAAGAAGAGTCAGACGGAGCACTGTAAGCAGGAAGTAGTGGTTTATTCAGGTTGAGGTAGTATTTCTGCCATTGATCAAGGAAGTCATGGAAATTTACTCCCAGGTTACTTTCGATGCTTTCCCGCTCATTGCGGAATGCTCTGGTCAGGGCAAGGATATTGGAAACATTGTTCTCTCCGTAGGTTTGTCCGATGTAATTCCAGATGGAATGACCGATGAAGCGGGCTTCTTCTCCTGAATACGAAGTGGGGTTTTTCAGTTTCCCGTTTAGTATTTTGTCACGCATGAAATTATCCATTTCCTGGCTCCAGTCTTCTGCTATATACGCCGCCGCTCCCGCCAGAAACCAATCCGGAAGGTTCATCAGGTAGGAGCTCCGGACCACATCCTTTACATTGCCGCCATACATGACCGTATTGATGATGGCATGGGAAATGCCATAACTGATATCTTTCATGAGCTGTATCTGTGATCCTGTAAAGGCCAGTTCGATCTTGGCTTTTACCAGTACGGTCTGTCCTCCGATCATGATCTCCTGGTCGGCGAGTCCTATGTTGCTGGACAGTTTATCAGCGACGGAGTTGTACAGGATGATCCTTATTTTGTCCGAAGGGTTATAGCCGATGATGTCTACAATTCTTTGATAGTCTTCCTCGGCATAATTGATTGTTTTGACAGCCAGCTCAACGGCATTGTCGTAGTAGAAGACCTCAAAGTTGGAAGTGGTGATGTATCTCCATTTGACATTCTTGTACTGAACCCTGTTTTTCCCGAAAGGTTCCTGTGAAGATTGTGAAAAACCAGGTATACAAAATAAAACCGATAGTATGACTAAAATATATTTAAGAAAAGATGTTAACATAGTTAAAATTCAGAACGTGAATATAACGAATAAAAACGTTCAATATTGGCCTCCGGTAATAATTGTTTCCGGCCAGCCAGGTGCTCGGCAAAATTTTCGGCAAAATACGGCGCAAGTGAAACGCCTTTGGTTCCTAGACCATTGAAGATCGCGACAGACGGGTGTTCCGGATGAAATCCGATCAGTGGCTTTCTGTCTTTTACGGCCGGCCGGATCCCCGCAGTATGGCCGGTTATGTTGAATTCCCGGCTGATCATGGACGCCAGTTTCCCGGAGAGTTCTTCCTTCCCTTTTTCGGTAGGTTCGTCCGAGTCAAAGAGCCATTGATATGTAGAGCCTGCCCGGTATACCCCATCGCCTTGTGGTACGATAAAAACCTGTTTGTTCAGGATTGCTTCCTCGGTAAAATTTTTAATTTCCACTGTTAAGATCTCCCCTTTGGAAGGGACCAGGGGAAGCCAGGAAAACAGTGGATTCCGGGTTGTGTTCATGCCTTCGCAGAAAATGATCTTATGGGCAGTAATGTCAGCATAGGTGATCCCTGTTTCCATAATCGTCAGCAGTGACGGATCAAAGGTCCCGGAGAGAAAGCAATTGTCTTTTAACAATGCTTCCCGAAAGGTATCCAGCAGGACAGAAGTATTGATATGACCGGAATGTCTGGTTTCAAACCCTCCGAATCCTGTTAGAGTTGGCTGAAGATAAGGCGCATACCGTTCGTCGGGAATGTCGGTGTCAATAAACGTTTCAGCAGAGTGTTTACTCACCCAGGAATTTTGCTCTTCAAAATTGCTGAAAGGTTTATAGACTGGTCTGGGATGGAGGATCGTACAGGAGTATTCCTGCCCGAATGCCTGGTAAAAAGATTCCATAAAAGGGAAAAGCTCTTCTGCTTTCCAGGTCTTGGTCATCCGTTTGCCGGTGACCGGATTATAAAGTCCTGCGGCCACTCTGGAAGCCGATCGGGGAGCTTGGTCATCCAGTATTATGATCCGGTATCCTTTTTTACGCAGTGTGTGTCCCAGTACGGTTCCGGCTATGCCCTGACCAATGATAAGGTAATCCGTTTGCATTTTTTGAAATTTTGAACTGGTAAAAGTAACAGTATAAAATCAACTATTTTAGTATGAGCACCCGGAATAATAAATTTTCTTCCTTGCAAATCAGCGTTGAAAAAAGCATTTTTGTATACCATGATAAGTATAAAAACATTCACTTTTAATGCGCTGCAGGAAAATACCTACCTGTTGTACGATGAGACCAAAGAATGTGTCCTGATCGATCCGGGGTGTTATGAGAAGCAGGAAGAGCAGGAACTTAAAGAGTTTATCAGCAAACACGATCTTACTCCTGTCAAATTACTGAATACCCATTGTCATGTAGATCATGTACTGGGTAATAAATTTGTCAAAGATACCTATGGTATAAAACTGTATACAAGCAAAGAGGAAGAAGAAGCACTACGTTCTGTAAAGCTTTATGCTCCTCTCTATGGGTTTTCACAGTATGCCGAAACAGAAGTAGATGAGCTTGTTCAGGAAGGAGATCAGATCACTTTTGGAAACAGTACGCTCGAGATCCTTTTTGTGCCGGGGCATTCGGTAGGTCATCTGGCCTTCTTTAACAGGGCGGAAAAGATTTGTGTCAGCGGAGATGTACTTTTCAGCCAGAGTGTAGGCCGTTGGGATTTGCCGGGAGGAAACCAGGAGACCTTGTTCCGGAGCATTCAGACAAAACTATATAAACTGGAAGATGACATGGTAGTGTATCCGGGACATGGTCCTGAAACCACGATCGGAAGAGAAAAGAGAACCAATCCGTTTTGCCCGGTTAAACTATAAATACTGTTCATGAATATCCGAAAACATATTCCTAATTTTTTGACCTGTTGCAACCTGCTGTGTGGAATAGCAGGAATTCTGGTCGTTTTTACCCCTGGCTACGACCTGGTCATGGCTTCTTATTTTATTTACCTCGCCTGTGTATTCGATTTTCTTGACGGATTTGTAGCCCGCTTATTGAACGTAACTTCTCCTATAGGAAAAGAGCTTGATTCCCTGGCGGATATGGTTACGTTTGGCATTTTGCCCGGGTTTGTCATGGCTGCCCTGCTGGGGATGAATCTTTTCAACGGGAGTGAGTTGCTGGTGCCGGGCACCAGTATCCCATTTTTTTACCTGGCCTTTCTGATTCCTGTGTTTTCTGCCTTGCGTCTGGCTAAATTCAATATTGACACCCGGCAAAGCGACCGGTTCATAGGCTTGCCTACTCCTGCAAATGCCCTCTTCATTTCTGCATTGCCCTTCCTGGCGGGAAGTGATCAGGTGATCGCCCGGTGGATGACCAGTCCTTTTGTGCTCCTTGTGCTGGTTCCGCTTCTTAGCTTCTTGCTGGTAGCCGAACTCCCTTTAATAGCCTTAAAGTTTAAAAACTTTGGCTGGGCCGGCAATAAAATGCGTTACCTCTTGATTATTAGTGCTATTCTGCTTCTGTTAATATTAAAATTCGTTGCTATTCCCATTATTATAATTTTATATATAATTTTGTCCATTATCGAAAATACAGTTAATGCAAAGACAGATCAGTAGGATACTCTTACAGATGTTTCATTAGCGGTGACTCAATACTCAAAAAACATGAAATTCAAAGCAGAAATCAACGTAATGCCTCTTAAAGAAATCCTGGATCCTCAGGGGAAGGCGGTAAAATTGGGCTTAAATAACCTGGGAATCAAAGATGTATCGGATGTACGCATCGGAAAGCACATTACGATGGAACTGGAAGCAGCCAGTCAGGAAGAGGCAGAGAAGAATGTAGAAACTGCCTGCAAAAAATTATTGGCGAACCTGATCATGGAAGGTTTTACCTATTCCGTAACAGCGGTCTAGAAAGCACCGGATAGCGCAGGAGGGAAAAAGAAGGGAATTTTGTTTTGTTGAAATTCTTTTTCCCTCCTGTGTTTTTCTAATGTCTGAAATAGAATTAATGCCCTTATTTACATACTATCCCTTTGTTTCCTGCGTTAGGGAGTTGCTTACAATTTTTAGATAAGCGGAATTAAAAAGTGATAACCCATTCAACATGGCGATACAAAACAGGATCATATTTCTATCTCTTTTTATTCTCTCATTTGCATGCACGGTAAATGGTCAGGTGGTGATCCAGGTAAAATGGACCGCCCCTACAGTAGTAATGGATACTACTTTTAAACCTAAGCAAACATTATATTTTGAAAATGCCCAGATCAGGGAAGATCTGTTTCCTTATTATGAGTTAACATTGTATGGGGTAGCAGTGTCTAATTTCAGGCTTGTCAACACCCAGTACAAAGTGCTGAGTGATACGGAAGCGGCAGTGATTCGGAACAGAACGATCCCTTCCGTTATTTCCACTACGATCGGGATACAAAATAAACAACCGGTGACGACCGTGGCTTTTGTCCCTTTACGGGTCAATGCTCAGGGGATGTATGAGAAGCTGGTTTCTTTCGGGTATGAATACGAAAGACGTGATTTTTCGGATGTTTCTCCTGGGGTAAAAAAAACAAACCAGGCGAAATCCTTGTCCTTCGCCAAGACTCATGCGGCACTGGGTTCAGTACTATCGTCCGGAAGCTGGTACCAGATAGCGGTTTCTAATTCTGGCATCTTCAAGCTGGACTATTCATTTCTGAAATCCATAGGCCTGAATCCTGATCTCATTGATCCCCGGTATATACGTATTCATGGAAATGGTGGCGGAGTGTTGCCGCAGGCCAACAACGCTTTGAGGGCAGATGATTTGCTGGAGAATGCTATCTATATTGAAGGGGAAAACGACGGAAATTTTGGCAGTGGAGACTATATCCTTTTCTATGGACAAGGCCCCGATCGCTGGGATTACAATAGCACAGAAAATATTTTTAATCATGTAAAAAATATTTATTCTGACAAAAGTTATTATTTTATCACTGTAGGTTCGGCCCTGGGCGCACGGGTACAGAATCAACCCGATCTGGGAGGCGGAGGACAGACGGTATATCATTTTGACGAACATATTTTTCATGAAAATGATATGTTCAATATCCTGAGTTCCGGCAGGGAGTGGTACGGGGAACAGTTCAGCGATGTATTATCGGCCACTTTCTCTTTTAACAGCAGCGGCATCGTTCCTTCTTCTGATATAAAACTGACCTCCGCAGTGGTGGGACGCTCGGTTTCGTCTACCAGCTTTTCTGTCTCGGTCAACGGTACTTCGATAGGCAACCAGTCCATCAGCTCCAGCAATGGATCTACCTATGATGCGAAGGGAGCCAAGAACAGAACTATTTTTACACAAAACAGTGGTACGTTTGGAAACCCAGCTACGCTGAACATCGGGCTGACGTACCACAAAGGAAGTTCCTTCGCTTCGATCGGTCATCTTGATTATCTGGAACTGAATTTCAGGCGAAACCTGGCCCTTTACGGTACGCAGACCAGCTTCCGGACGGTGGCAAGCACCGCTACGGCTACTACTACCTATTCCATTTCGAACGGAGCGGGTACGCAGATCTGGCAGGTGACGGATCTCACGGTAATAAAAAATCAGCAGTATAATACGTCCGGAGCAGCGGCTGTATTCTCGGCCAACTCTTCCGGTCTTGAACAGTATGTGATCTTTTCAGGAAATAATTTTCCGGCCCCTGAATTTGTCGGACGGGTAGCCAATCAGAACCTGCATGGGGTGAACGCCCCTTCTTTGCCGGATATGGTGATCGTCACCCATCCTGATTTTCTGGCACAGGCCAACCAGCTGGCTTCGTACCGGCAGAGTTATGATAATCTGAGTGTACTGGTGGTGACCACACAGCAGGTCTATAATGAATTTTCCTCCGGAGCTCAGGATGTATCTGCCATACGTGATTTTATGAAAATGCTTTACGACCGGAAAACAGCCACGGATTCGGTAAGGTATCTGTTACTCTTCGGCGATTGTTCCTATGATTATAAAAGCAGGATCCCGGGCAATACGAATTTTGTTCCGGTGTATCAATCCAGGGAATCGTTGTATCCCCTTCGTTCGTATTCGTCGGACGATTATTTCGGGTTTCTGGATAATGCCGAAGGCAATTGGACGGAAGGTTCTTTGCCGGATCTTGACAGGATGGATATTGGAGTGGGCAGGATCCCGGTGAGAAATGTGAGCGAAGCAAGTGTGGCGGTTGAAAAATTGCTGCACTACAGCAGGAGCCAGAACTGTCTTGGTAAATGGAGAAATGCTGTCACGTTTGTAGCCGACGACGGAGATACTAATCTGCACATGCGTGATGCGGAAACACTGGTTGCGTTGCTGGATACTTCTTACCAACAATATAATATTCATAAGATCTACCTGGATGCTTTTCCTCAGGTAGCCTCTCCCGGAGGAGATAAAGCACCAGAAGTCAATTCGCGTATCGACCAGATGGTAAACAGGGGGACATTTATCCTGAACTACAGCGGACACGGAGGGGAGATGGTCTGGGCCCAGGAAAATATTCTGGATCTACCTCAGATTGAAGGATGGTCTAACTACGACAATATGCCGTTTATGATCACAGCAACCTGCGATTTTGGCCGTTACGACGATCCGCTGATCTCTTCGGGAGCAGAGGTAGCCTTGCTGCGGTCCGGAGGAGGAGTGATCGGGGTGATCACATCCACCCGTGTAGTGTATGCTTACAGCAACAAAGAATTGAATGTCGAAATATACAAGTACATTTTCCGTCCGTTGGCAGATGGACAAAAGCCCCGTTTGGGAGATGTAGTACGGCAGTCCAAAAATGAGAGTATCGTAGGAGTCAATAACAGGAACTATGCATTGCTGGGAGACCCTTCACTGATGCTTGCCTATCCTTCTGAAAATATAGCGGTCACGCATATACGGGATATCGCTGTCTCAGCAATCCCTGATACCCTGAAAGCGTTGAGCAAAGTATCTATCCGGGGAGATATCCGAAATAGCTTAGGTGCAAAACTCACCGGTTTTAATGGTACCTTGAACATTACGGTATTCGATAAAAAAATAAAGATCAATACCTATGGGACAGAAGGAAGCCCGGTCTTTACCTTCGATACGCGGAATGATTTCCTGTTTGACGGAAATGCTTCTGTCAGCAATGGCGACTGGTCTATTTCGTTTGTAGTTCCCAAAGACATTTCCTATCAGTTTGATTTCGGTAAAATAAGTGTGTATGCCCGGCGGGAAGGATCGCTCCAGGATGCAGGAGGGTTTTATTCCAATGTGATCATCGGAGGGACGGATCCGAATGCCCCTGTAGACAATACTCCTCCTGCCATAAGAATGTTTATGAATGACGAGTCATTTGTATTCGGAGGACTGACGGGTAATGATGCGATTTTCCTTGCCAATCTCAGCGATGAGAATGGAATTAACACGGCCGGTTCGGGGATCGGACACGAGATCGCAGCCACGCTTGATAATAGTGACAAGCCGATCGTACTGAATCAGTATTATACAGCTAACCTGAATGATTATACCAGTGGAAAGATCAAGTATCCGCTCAAAGGACTGGCAACCGGCCCGCATACCATGCGTCTTAAGGTATGGGATACACACAATAACTCCGCCGAATCGTACCTGGAATTTATAGTTGCCAACGATGAGAAAATCGCCTTATCCCATATCCTGAACTATCCCAATCCTTTTTCCACCCACACGGTTTTTCATTTTGATCATAACCGTGCCGGAGAAGAACTGGATGTGATGATACAGGTATACACCGTATCCGGAAAACTGGTCAAGACCCTGGATACAAAAGTATATTCCACCAGTTCGCACTTTTCGGGGCTGGATTGGGACGGGCGTGATGATTTCGGAGATAAAATAGGAAAAGGAGTGTATGTATACCGTGTCTGGGTACGTGCTCCCCGCGATGGATCACACGTTCATAAATATGAAAAACTGGTGTTGCTTCATTGAAAACAAGCGATGAAGAGCGGGCGGGCTGAAATAATCCACTGCATTCTGTATGTTGGAGACCTGTTTTTCTAAGTTGTTCCAGTGTCCTGAAAATAAGCGAAACTCTTTTGATCTTAATTTTTTATACTGTTGATTTTTAGATATTTGTGTATTGAATAGATGCTTTCTTAATATTTAAATTCTTTTCATTCTAAGCAATAAAACAGTATATTTGGCAGTTATTTTAATTAAAAAAGATGATTAAGAAGTTTTTATTCTTCTCTGCATTTCTTCCGGGGTTGTTTTTGACCAAGGTAAATGCTCAGAGTTCCCTTACTCCAGTAGATAACAGTGGTAACCCGATCGATTTGTCCGGGAAGACTCCTTCTGCTAATGTCATTACTACCGCAGTACCTTTTCTGACGATTTCCCCGGATGCACGTTCCGGTGCAATGGGAGATGTGGGAGTGGCGATTTCTCCGGATGCTAACTCTATGTATTGGAATGCTTCGAAATTAGCTTTTTCTGAAAAAGACATGGGATTTGCTATTTCCTATACTCCATGGTTGAGAAAGCTGGGAATCAATGATATGTCCCTTTCATACCTGGCCGGATATAAAAAAATATCCAAGCAGGAAGCCATAGGGGTGTCCATGAATTATTTTAACATGGGAAATATCACCTTTACCGATCAGGTAGGAAATGCCTACCAGGATTTCAGACCTAAAGAATTTTCAGTAGGGGTGACCTATTCCAGAAAACTGAGCAATAAGCTGAGTATTGCTCCAACGATCAAGTATCTTTATTCCAATCTTTCAGGAAATCTTACTATTCCCGGTTCTTCTACCATTACAAAACCTGCCAACGGTGCTGCGGTAGATCTTGGAGTGTTCTATACCACGGATTCAAGAATTTCCGGAATGGAGTCTAAAATCTCCTTTGGAGCAGTGATCTCCAACTTCGGAAGCAAAATTACCTATACCACGACCTCCAACCGGGATTTTATTCCTACCACTCTTAAAATAGGAGGTGCGTATGAAATTAAAGTAGACCAGTACAGTAAGTTTGTGATTGCGGCCGATGCCAGTAAATTAATGGTACCTACTCCTCCGGTAAGAGACCCTAACGGGAATATTGTGAAAGGAAAAGATCCTAACCGTTCTATGTTCAGTGGTGTATTCGGCTCGTTCACCGATGCTCCTTTTGGCCTGAAAGAAGAGCTGAGAGAAGTGATGCTTGCCGGGGCCATCGAATACTGGTACAACGACCTGTTTGCCGTTCGGGGAGGATATTTTCATGAGAACAGATACAAAGGGAACCGTAAGTATTTCACGCTTGGGGTAGGATTGCGTTACGAGATGTTCGGGATCGACTTTGCGTACCTGATCCCGATGGCGCAAAACAATCCGCTGGCAGAGACACTACGTTTTACCCTGCATTTCGACTTCAATGCAAAATCCAGACAGGAAGATATCCTGATCGAGGAATAAGGATTTCAAGCGTTGTACAACAACAGGCTCTAACCTAAAAACTAACATCTTAAAAAAATAATCCAGGATTGTCAGGATGAGTTGATCAGAAAAAATCATCATCCTGACATTTTATTTAGCATACTAATGAATACCATAGACAGAACCATTGCTCCTTCTTATAAAAGTATCGATTCGTATATTCTACCCGAAGCAGTTTCGGGAAAACTGGACAATGGGATTCCCCTTCATTTGATTTTGTCGGGGACACAACCGGTGGTGAGAATTGAATTGATTTTTAAAGCCGGCAACTGGTATGAACCGGTGTTTGGCTGTGCTCATTTTGTAGCGAAGATGCTTTCCGAAGGAACTTCGAAACATACGGCCAGACAGATCCAGGACAAATTTGCGTATTATGGGGCTTTCCCTGAGTTTAATGCAGGAATGGACCATGCGTCCGTAACGGTCTACACATTATCCCGGCACCTGGAGGCTTTGTTGCCCCTGCTTCATGAGATTGTATCAGAGGCTTCTTTCCCGGAAGAAGAACTCGCTAATGCTAAAAATATATCCCTTCAGGGATTGAAAGTCAACAAAGAGAAGACAGCCTTCCTTGCAGGAAGTAAGATCCGGGAAATGTTGTTTGGTGGAGAACACCCTTATGGATATCTGTTGTCTGAAAAAAATATAGAAGCAATAGGAGTACAGGTACTTCAGGATTTTTACAAGAAGAGCTATACAGTACATAATTGTGAAATCGTAATTTCCGGCGCAGGAGAAGTAGATTTTGCAGCACTCACGAATAAATATCTCGGGTCGGACAACTGGGGGAAAAAGGATACCCTGCCCTATAACGGGAAAGAATTTTCTGCTGTGAATTTTTCCAAACGGGAGGTGATCAGCAAAGAGGCGGCTGTACAATCTTCCGTGCGGATCGGTAGAAAACTGTTCCCTGTTTCACATCCGGATTATTTCAATATGTATTGCCTGAATGAGATCTTCGGAGGGTATTTTGGTTCAAGGCTGATGCAGAACATCCGGGAAGACAAAGGATATACTTATGGGATCAATTCGAACCTGATTACGTATAAGAACGAAGGTTATTTTATAATCGGAACCGATGTAAAACGGGAATTTACCACCCATACACTGGAAGAAGTGTATAAAGAAATGAAAAGGCTGAAAGAAGAGAAGGTTCCGCAGGGAGAGTTGGAAACTGTCAGAAACTATATGTTAGGTTCTTTCGTAAACTCTGTGACAACGCCTTTTGCGGTGGCAGATAAATTTAAGACGGTTCATTTTAATGGGATGGGGTACGATTTTTACAGACATTATTTCAATACCTTGAAAAATATAACACCGGAAACGATCATGGCAACTGCTCATAAATATTTTGACGAAAATTCAATGTCAGAATCTATTGCAGGGGGCCTGACTTTATAGAAAGTGAAGAAAAACCGGTAAAGGAGTACACCAAAGAAAAATTCCGGGATCAGAAACTAAAACGAAAAATCGTATGAAAAAGATCACAGGACTGTTGATGCTGATCAGTTGTCTTCTGGCTCTCAATACCACTGAAGTGATGGCTCAGAAAGTATTTTCCTGTCAGTACAAATCAGACGCAGAGGTAAAGGTATACGTCGCCAAATATAAATCAGACGCCGATCTGGTGGTTTACAAATGTGCCTATAAGAGCGATGCTTCGGGGAATAACGGTTTATGGTTTTTTGCCCAGTACAAATCGGATGCCGACCGGAAAATATTTTTTACCGACTACAAAAGCGATGCTGATGTGGTTATCTTTTTTTCAGATTATAAGAGTGATGCGGGCTGGAAAAACAATACCAAGAAGCATTTGTTTTATTAGCCGATGATCTGAGGGCCGGCATTGTTGATCCGTGATACATACACTTCATTCCCGATTCCCAGGTCTGTAAAAACCTTCGACATGTTTTGTCCTGCTTTTTTAGCGGTTTTTTCATCTTTGCTAAGCGCAAAGACCGAAGGTCCGGAACCTGAAATTCCGCCTCCCAGTGCGCCGGCATCCAGTGCACTTTGTTTTACATCGTAATAGCCGGGGATCAGCATAGAACGGTATGGTTCGGCTACGACATCGTCCATAGAGCGTCCGATCAGTGCATAGTCGGAGGTGATCAGACCTGCTACCAATCCTGCCACATTTCCCCATTGCTTGATCGCATCGTGAAGGGAAAGATCTTTACGCAATATACTGCGTGCATCTTTGGTCCGTACTTCGATGTGCGGGTGTATGATCGTAGCAAAAAGATCTTTGGGAGTAGGGATCTTTACTACATCCAGAGGAGTATAGCTTCTGACGATCACGAATCCCCCAAGCAGAGACGGTGCTACGTTGTCGGCATGAGCAGAGCCGCAGGCAATGCGCTCTCCTTCCATGGCGAAGGGAAGCAGCTCATCTTGTTTCAGAGGACAGCCGAGCAACTGGTTGGCTGCAAAAACACCTGCTACGGCGCTGGCGGCACTGGAACCGAGTCCGCTGCCCAGCGGCATTTTTTTATGCAGTTTGATATCCAGTCCTTGCTTGGAGTTTAGTTTTGCCAGCATGCGGATAATGGAAACCCCGACAGTGTTCAGCTCCGGATCTCTCGTGAGCTTACCCCCGTCTCCGGTAATTGCAGAGATGGTGATTCCCGGGGTAGATTTCAGCTTCATTTCAACTTCATCTCCCGGATCATTCACGGCAAATCCTAGTACATCAAAACCACAGGTGACATTGGCAACTGTAGCAGGGGCAAAAACTTTGATACTCTTTTCCATATCGCGGCCCAAAGTTAAGATATTGGCATTGAAAGCCAAATTATTTTATAGAAGCGGCTGTCAGGGAGTTTTGAAAAATACCTTCAAATAGGTTAATTTGAGAGGGATATATACATTGTTATGAAGTATAAAGAATTGATAATCGGTTTTTTACTGGTAGTTTTTCTGGGG
>CAYTGJ010000041.1:7609-10563 GCA_964437245.1 uncultured Chitinophagaceae bacterium | reverse complement strand
TGCTCATCTGGACCTGCCCTATCATCGTTTCTTACTTTTTATTGCTGCTAATGTGGTGCTGATCGTTTTTTCTTTTTCCCTGGATTACTGGTCAGTTTTTCATCTGGATCCAGCGTCTTTTACAGGGCTTGAAGATACGGAGAATATGCTGGAGGAATATTTTAAACTGTTTTATCTGAGTTTGCTGTTGTTTACCAATATGGGAGTGGCGAATGTGGTGCCCGTAAAAATACCTGCCGAGACCCTTGTCATGTTTGAATCGATCGTGTCGTTTGTAACCCTTATCTTTATTCTTTCGGATTATGTAGTTTTAAGAGATTCCCTGAAAAGACTGAAAGACAAAAACAGTTAGGACTATTTAATCTTTCCTGTCAGGATTCAGAGGGGAAATCTGACAGGAATACTAGAGTGGTAAACTCCCCGGGTTTTACTACAGGTAATCAGTATTGTATGAATTTTTTCATCACCGACTCCAGTTGCCCCAGGCTGAGGGCTCCTGCCTGACGCCATTTGATCTGGCCGTTCTGGAAAAGGATCAGTGTTGGAATACTTTTTACCTGGTAAGCCGCAGCAGCTTGCTGGTTTTTGTCCACGTTGATCTTGATGACTCTGGCATGTTCGCCCATTTTGGAAGACAATTGTTCCAGTGCCGGAGCCATTGCTTTACAAGGGCCACACCAGTCTGCATAAAAATCAACCAGCACAGGTTTATCCGATTGAATAAGATCTTTAAATGTTTGTTTCATAGAGGTGTTGTTAGAATAAAATGAGGACAGTCAAAAACTGCTTTGCCTTAAAACAAAAGGTCGTAAGGTTGAGTTCGTTTTAAGGTAAAGGCCGGAGAGGGTTTTCGTAGGACGACAGATCGTTAGAGCAGTCCCGTTTTCTGGAAGGCATTGTATCCTCCCGAGATGTTTGTGATGTTTTCAAAACCCCTTGATCTCAGAATCGAAGCAGCGATCATCGAACGGTATCCTCCTGCGCAGTTGATGTAGTAGGATTTATTTTTGTCTAATCCATGGATCCAGTCATTGAGAAAGTCCAGTGGCTTGTTTTCGCTCCCTGTCAGGTGTCCTGCAGCATATTCGGATTCATTGCGCACATCCAGGTTACCTGGCTTTTGCCGGTGTTCTTTCAGGAATTCTTCTGCGGAAACAGTGGAGATGGAGTCAGTTTCTTTCCCTGCTTTTTGCCAGGATTCGAAACCGTCTTTCAGGTACCCAAGGGTATTGTCGTATCCCACCCTTGATAAGCGAGTCAGTGTTTCTTCTTCTTTGCCGGGTTCTGTGACCAGGAGAATCGGTTGCTTCAGGTCGATGATCAGAGCACCTACCCAAGGGGCAAACTGTCCTTCCAGTCCGATGTTGATGGATCTTGGGATAAAACCTTGTGCAAACAGCAGGGCCGGACGTGTATCCAGAATGAGCGCTCTGTATTGGTTGGCGGTCCGTTCGAACTCGTCTGCCGTAAGGGCTTGTTTCCCTCGCTCCATGACCGTGTCAATATTTTCATACCCTTTCTTATTCATCAGCGCATTTTTGGCAAAATACTGCGGAGCCGGCAGGATGCCGTCGGTCACATTTTTAATGAATTGCTCTTTGGTTTGCGGCTGCAAAGCGTAGTTCGTTTTTTTCTGATTGCCGAGCGTATCGCTGGTTTCCTTGCTTATGTTTTTCCCGCAGGCAGATCCTGCTCCATGA
This sequence comes from uncultured Chitinophagaceae bacterium, assembly GCA_964437245.1. Lineage (GTDB taxonomy): Bacteria > Bacteroidota > Bacteroidia > Cytophagales > Cytophagaceae > JANYCO01. Next base: position 8,863 of record CAYTGJ010000041.1, on the reverse strand, counting down.
GCAGGATAAAGGATCACGTGGTCGGGGAGCGGAAGTATCTTGGTATGGAGTGAATCGTACAGCCGTCCGGCCAGATCTTCGGTGGTCAGATCTGATCTTACTGCCAGGTCAGGTCTTCCTACATCACCTATAAACAGCGTGTCGCCCGTGAAGAGTGCATATTCAGTCCTCTGTTCATCGTATAAAAGATAAGAAGACGATTCCAGCGTGTGGCCAGGGGTATGGAGTACTTTGATACGGACTTTCCCTAATGTGAAAATTTCTCCGTCCTGTGCAATGTGCGCCTTGAAAGCTGTTTCCGCCTGAGGACCGTATACAATAGGAGCGCCCGTTTTTTTAGAAAGATCCAGGTGCCCGGATACAAAATCAGCATGGAAATGAGTTTCGAAAATATATTTGATGGCAGCTCCATTTTTTTGTGCCATTTTCAGGTAAGGAGAAGGTTCGCGGAGAGGGTCAATAATAGCGGCTTCTCCTTCTGATTCTATGTAATAGGCAGCTTCTGCCAGGCACCCGGTATACAATTGTTCTACGATCATACGCTAAAAAATATAATAATGTCCCTGATAAATTTTAAGACAATCCAGATTAGATTGCAAAATCAAATTTTCCGACGATCTCGTCTAGGATCTCATTGACCAATTCAAAGGAACTGGCCTCTACCAGTTTTTGACGATACGGTTTAAAGTCGGGAATGTTTTTAAAGTAATTGGTATAATGCATTCGCATTTCAAAAATCCCTGTTTTTTCGCCTTTCCATTCAATGGATCTTTGCAGGTGTTTTTTACATATCCGGACCCTTTCGGCCATATCGGGTTTGGGTAAAATCTCTCCTGTTTTAAAGTAATGTTTGACTTCGTTAAAGATCCACGGGTAGCCGATAGCGGCACGTCCTATCATGATCCCGTCTACGCCGTATTTGTGGCGGTATTCCAGGGCTTTATGAGGAGAGTCGATGTCTCCGTTGCCAAAAATGGGCATATGGATCGAAGACATGTTTTTCACTTCAGCGATCAGGGTCCAGTCAGCTTCGCCTTTGTACATCTGTACGCGGGTCCTGCCGTGAATGGTGAGAGCCTGTACTCCCACATCTTGCAGGCGCTGGGCAGCCTCTTTGATATTTTTAGTATTGTCGTCCCAGCCCAAACGGGTTTTAACCGTTACCGGAATATTGGGGCATCGTTTGACAATCTCTTCAGTCATGCGTTGCATTTTGGGAAGGTCTTGCAGGATCCCGGCACCGGCACCTTTACA
>CAYTGJ010000041.1:280-7599 GCA_964437245.1 uncultured Chitinophagaceae bacterium | reverse complement strand
CAATGGAAGCAGCTTCGCGCATGGCTTCTATTTTATCTCCGAAGATCTGGATCCCGATCGGACGCTCGATGTCATAAATGTCCAGTTTTTGTACACTTTTATCCGCATGGCGGATAAGACCGTCTGCCGCAATGAACTCGGTATACATAAGGTCCGCTCCGTTTTCTTTGCATACAGCACGAAAAGGAGGATCGCTTACATCTTCCATAGGAGCCAGAAGCAGAGGGAATTCACCCAGGTCTATAGTTCCGATTTTAACCATTTACGAATATATTAAAGAGAAGAAGAACGTTTATGAACGAGGTGTTTGCCTGTTCATTTTGGAACTCTCCCGATTCATTCTTTTTTGATATTTTGAATCATGGGTATTTCATGTAAATTTACACTTTTATGAGCAATAATCACAGTTTAGGAAGAAGTAATCCGGTTTGGCCTTTGGCTGTACTAAGTAATGTTCTGATCGTATTGGGACTTGTTTTAATCGCCAATTGGATCGGAGGATCGTTGATGTACCTCTACCTGGGAAGAGTTCCGGTGGCCGCCGATTTTGCGGCTACAGGGCCCGAAGCAGCCGAGATCAAAAATATGATTCTTACCGGGCAGATCGGAGGTACCCTGGTCGGGTTGGTGATCCTGCCTCTGTTATACCTCAGGTTTTTGAGAAAAGACCTGGCGGCCGTTGTGTTTAATCCTTCTTATATACAGTTTCCTTCATTTCTATTGGCGGCACTTTCCATTACTTTTTGTATTCTCCCTTTGGTAGGGGTGATAGGAGACTGGAATAAAGAGCTTACGTTGCCCGACAGCTGGCAGGCTGTGGAAGCCTCCTTTCGGGCAATGGAGAATAAAGCAGCACAGGTGACCCGCCTGATTGTCCGGTATGATTCTGCCGGCGAAATGGTGATGATCCTTTTTACAATGGCCTTTCTGGCGACAGTAGCAGAAGAGCTGGTCTTCAGGGGTATTTTACTCAATGATCTGATGAGGTCTACCGGGGGCAATGTACACCTTTCCGTTTTTCTCAGTGCTGCGGTATTCAGTTGCATCCATTTTCAGTTTTTTGGTTTTTTCCCCCGTATGTTATTGGGAATAGTGCTGGGCTACCTGTATCTTACTTCCGGTAATTTAATAGTGGCCATGCTGATGCATTTTATCAATAATGCGATGGTAGTGATCGCCTTAAATTTACATGCCAAAGGTGTCATAAATGTGGATCCCGAATCTTCCAAAGATCTTCCTTCGGTAAGCATCTATCTATCCATTGTTCTGTCTTCGGCAATTATGTATTTTTGCTGGAAGATGTATAAAGAAAGAACCAACACAACGCAAGCGAATGTTTAATTTTCTCACTAAAATGAATAACCTGCAGCAACGCCTGATTGTTGGTTTTGCAGGAGCAGCAGGAATTATAACAGGAGTCTGCCTGAATCAGTGGTCGTATTTCGTCCTCTTTTTTATTATCTGTTTTTTCTCTCTCCGGGAGTTTCATGCACTGGTCAACTCGGCTGGTGTGATCACCAATAAGTTTTTGGGGATACTACTGGGGATGACGCTTTATACCGGAACTTTTCTGGTAGTAACGGGTTACCTGAGGTCCTCAAATTATCTTTTCTTTTTTGCGCTGGTCTTTATACTCTTTTTGGTAGAATTGTTTCAGATGCACGATAAACCCTTTGAACGTACGGCCTTCAGCTTTCTGGCGATCATATATACTGCTCTGCCTTATGCCCTGCTTCATTATGTCGTTTTTAAATATGGTAATTACAGTTATGAAATAATATTGGGAATTCTGCTTTTGCTTTGGGCAAACGATACCGGTGGATATTTTGGCGGACGTTTTTTAGGGAAGCATAAACTATATGAACGTATCTCCCCTAAAAAAACATGGGAAGGGAGTTTTTCGGGAGCCTTATTAAGTTTGATGATTGCAGGAGGCTTGTCCTATTATTTTGGGATATTTGGCCTTCCGGTCTGGGTAGGCTTGTCCCTGATCATTGTAGTGGCCGGAAGCCTGGGAGATCTGGTGGAATCTCAGCTTAAGAGAAGTCTGAGTATCAAAGACTCCGGGAGCAGTATTCCCGGACATGGTGGTTTTTTGGACCGTTTTGACGGGTTGATCGTTTCGATCCCATTTATTGTTGCATATTTTGAGCTATTGTAAAAATGCAATTCATTCCTTTTACTATATTTGTGAAATTTTAACTTTCAGATTGTAAATAATGACGATACACAAAGAGGGGCACCGTATGCTGATTACGCTGTTTGTAATTCTGGCGGCTTTAAATGTTATAACCTATTTTGTTTTTCCTGAAAACAGCATGCTGCAGTACCTGGTGGGAGGGTTCAGCCTTCTGGTTTTTTTGCTTGTTTTACAGTTTTTCAGAAGTCCTTTCCGTAAGTATACCCTGAATGAAAACCAGATCCTGGCTCCGGCAGACGGAAAGGTAGTGGTGATTGAGGAAGTGGAGGAACCGGAGTATTATAAAGGGAAAAGAAAGCAGATCTCTGTTTTTATGTCGCCTGTAAACGTACATATCAACCGGAATCCTATTTCAGGAGTCGTAAAGTATTTTAAATACCACCCTGGAAAATACCTGGTGGCCTGGCATCCGAAATCCAGCCTGGAGAATGAACGTACTACCGTGGTCCTTGAAAACAAAAATAACCAAAGTATCCTGATGCGTCAGATTGCGGGAGCTTTGGCAAAAAGGATCGTCTGGTATATAAAAGAGTCGGATTCTGTAGCACAAACAGGAGAATTTGGATTTATTAAATTCGGATCGAGGGTAGATGTTTTTGTGCCTTTGGACGCTAAAATAAAGGTAGAGATGGGGCAGATAACCAAGGGGGGAATCACCGTTTTAGCCGAATTTAAATAGCTAAATTTTTTTTCAAATTATTTTTTTAAATTTCATAAAAAAATAATTATTTAGAGAAAAATTTTAAAACTCCGTTTCTTGTCTATTACCTTAAACAAGCAATATGAAAAACAAATTAGATGAACTAAGCGATGATGAACTGAGTGCCAGTTATGAGGCATACAGAGCCTTGATGGAAACGGGCATGAGCAAGGCACAGGCACTTTCTCGTACGGGTCTTACTGCGCAGATGATAAAAGATATCGAAGCGGAAAAGGAAGAAGACGAGGACGATCTGGACGATGACGACGATGATGAGGATGACGATGATCTCGGTTATGATGAAGAAGCAACGGAAGAGTGGGACGAGGTAGAAGAAGACGAAGATTTCGAAGATGATTCCAAATGGGAGGAAGAAGAGCTGGATACTTTCGATGACGAGGATGAAGGGTACGACGAAGGAGACGGCTATGACGATGGTTTTTAAGCTCACCCAGTTTTAAGTAATTACACAAAAAAGTCCTGTCGGTATGACAGGACTTTTTTAATCCAGGCAGGTAAGTAAACTCCCCCCTAAGTAATTCGCTTTTCTTTATTCAGCGGAAGTAAACTGCCGTAAGAAACGAATGTCATTTTCCGTGAAAAGACGAAGATCTTTGATCTGGTATTTTAGATTCGTGATTCGCTCTACTCCCATTCCAAAGGCAAACCCTGTATATTTTTCAGAATCGATCTTACAATTGTCCAGCACGTTGGGATCTACCATCCCACAGCCTCCTATTTCTACCCAGCCGGATTGTTTGCACATGTTGCATCCGCTGCCTTTGCAGATCAGGCAGGAAATATCGATCTCTGCACTCGGCTCTGTAAAAGGAAAGAACGAAGGGCGAAAGCGTACGGTAATGTCCTTGCCAAACATTTCTTTGACGAAATGATAGATCGTATTCTTGAGATCGGCGAAGCTTACATTTTCATCTATGTACAATCCTTCTACCTGGTGAAACATGCAGTGTGCTCTTGCAGAGATTGCCTCGTTGCGGTATACACGTCCCGGCATAATGCTGCGGATCGGAAGCCTGCCTTGCTCCATGATTCGTACCTGTACATTGGAAGTATGGGTACGCAGGATCATATCAGGATTTTTTTCAATAAAGAAGGTGTCCTGCATCTCTCTGGCAGGATGGTTTTCCGGAAAGTTTAACGCAGAGAAATTATGCCAGTCGTCTTCTATCTCCGGACCATCGGAAACATTGAATCCCATACGTTCAAAAATCTGTATGATGCGCTCCTTGACCAGTGTGATAGGATGACGGGTGCCCAACTCATAAGGGATAGAAGGAAGACTAAGGTCAAGGGAAGTATCTGAACCGGAAGAAGAATTGTTTTGCAGAACTTCTGTAAGAGAATCAAAACGTTCCTGGGCACGGTTTTTCAGTTTATTCAATTCTTGTCCGACCAGTTTTTTTTCTTCGTTGGCCACATTTTTGAAATCGTCAAACAAGGAAGAAACTTTTCCTTTTTTACTCATGAAAGCCAAACGGAAAGTTTCCAGTTGTTCCTTGGTATCGATTTTGAATTGTTCGATCTCTGCGTGTATTTCTTTGATTCTATCTAGCATAATGAGCACAAAGATAGAGAAAAAGGAGAAAACAGGAAACAAGAAGGATAAAGAGCGAAAGGAAAGCCTCAGAAGTTTTTGTTAGCTTCTCCACAAAAAGGGGAATAAAATATAAGCCAGTGCGATCATCATGACATTCAGGGCACAGAGCATCATAAGACCGTTGTAGCTTACGGAAAGGGCCAGCCCGTCTATGGCGTTTTTAGAGATCTTCATCAGGATCAGCAGCATAGGGATGATGATCGGAAAACTCAGGATCGTCATTAGTGTACTGCTGTTGTCTGCTTTGGAGGCAATGGCCGAGATCATGGTAAAGGTGGTGGAAAAACCTACCGCACCGATCAGCACATTGATAAAAAATAAAAGCCCGTCTTCTACCGGATTGCCTAATACTATGGAGTAAAACAGATAGGCAATGGAAGAAAGCACCAGCAACAGGCCACTGTTGTATATCATTTTGGAAAGGATGATTTCCTGGGGACTGGCAATGCTGTAATAGTATAGAAGTCGTCCGGATTTTTCCTGGAGAAAACTTTTGGCTACCGCATTCACAGAAGCAAATAGCAAGATGATCCATAGAATGGCGTTCCAGGTAAGAGGACTGATCTTGGTGGTTTTTAGCCCGATGCTCAGATAGCAAATAAATACCGTACTGGCTATATAAAGCAATATACCGTTGAGGGCATACCGCTGACGCCACTCAAGGAGGAGATCTTTTTTCAGGAGCGCTATAACGGAAATGAGCATGGGGTAAAGATATAGAAAAAGAATAAAAGATCGGAGGGATTCGGGAAGGAATGGTGAGTGCCTGTGAGTAAGAACGATAGCTTTTTTAATGATTTGTTTTTGCTTTTTATAAAACTGAAATACAGTTGATTATCTATTCCTTCGCTTCTAATTGGTAAATTCAAATTCCGGCAGTAACTTCGCAGTGGCTAATGCAAAACACTTTTCCGGGTGTTCTACGACTTATGAAAAATTACTGGTGGAAAATACTTTGTGTCCTTTTGTTAATGTATTCCTTTACGCTGGGATTTCTTTCTCCTGTGCCCCGTCTGGCAATTCTGAATGAAACGATCCGTAATCTGTATTTTCATGTACCGATGTGGTTTGCGATGACCTTTCTGCTGATTATATCCTTTGGCTATTCGATCTCCTACCTGGTGAGAAACAAGGAGTCCGATGATCTTATGGCGGTAGAGGCTGCCAACATGGGGACTGTGTTCGGGATCCTGGGATTACTGACAGGGATGCTTTGGGCCAAAAATACCTGGGGTACTTATTGGACCTCCGATCCTAAGCTGAATGCGGCGGCTGTAGGAATGCTGATCTACCTGGCTTATTTTGTGCTGCGCGGGTCTTTTCAGGACAACCAGCAGAGAGCCCGTATCAGTGCAGTCTTTAATATATTTGCGTTCCCCACCTTTGTGGCTCTTATTTATATAATGCCGAGACTTACGGATTCTCTTCACCCTGGCAACGGTGGTAATCCCGGTTTCAATGCTTATGACCGTGACCGGCAGATGAATATTATATTCTATGCTGCCAACATCGGGTTCATATTACTGGGTGTGTGGATCTCCTCTTTAAGAGTAAGATTGCGAAAAGTAGAATTGATAGTAGAAGAACAAAACTAACCTATGAAAAAATATACCCGATACATCGTCATTTTTTTATTATTGTTCTGCCCGGGACTATCCCAGGCACAGGACGTGGAAATGGCTGATACTTTCCGTCAGGAAGGTAAGATCTATGTAGTAGTAGCGGTAGCAGCCGTAATCCTGGCAGGAATCTTTGTCTACTTATTTATGTTGGACAGGAAAGTAAGCAGGATTGAAAAACAATTGAAAAAGTAATGAAGACATCGCATATTATATTGATTGTAATCATAGCGGTAGCGATCGGTATGATCATTTCCCTTACCGGAGATGCAAGCAAATACGTGACTTTCAAAGAAGCCTATGAAATGGCAGCCGAAGGAGACGATGATAAGGTGCATGTGGTAGGGAAACTGAAAAAAGCACAGGATGGATCTATTATAGGGATGTATTATAACCCGGTGATCAATCCTAACCGTTTCGAATTTATTCTGGTGGATAATAACAACGATGAACATCCGGTAATTTATCAGAATGCCAAGCCTCAGGATTTTGATAAAACAGAGCAGGTAGTGGTGGTAGGAAGTGTGAAAGGAGAGGTATTTGTAGCGGATGAAATCCTGATGAAATGCCCTTCCAAATACGAAGAAACAGAAGTAAAAGCAGCAAGTCTGTAATTTTAATAAATAATCAATTTATAAAAGATGATTTTAAGAATTCCATCTGTTTAGAAGGGAGTCCGGGATCGTTTTTGAATTAACCCTCTTAAATATGTCTACGTTTGCGATCGGCGATTTCGGCCATTTGTCAGTTATTTTGTCTTTTATAAGTTCGGTCGTAGCTACGATCGCCTATTTTAAAGCAAGCCAGGCAAGTCCTTTGTACCGCCAGACCAATTCAGCAGAATTTATTTCCTGGAAAACGTTCGCCCGTTATGCGTTCTTTGTTCATGCCGTGAGCGTGCTGGGGGTGGTCGTAAGTTTATTCCGTATTATCTACGGACATCACTACGAATACCATTATGCCTGGAGCCACTCTTCCAATCATCTTCCGTGGTATTATATGGTTTCCTGTTTCTGGGAAGGCCAGGAAGGAAGTTTTCTTCTGTGGATCTTCTGGCATGTACTGCTGGGGCTTGTACTGATCAAAGTAAACAGGACATGGGAGGCTCCTTTAATGACCATTTTCTGCCTGGTACAAACCTTCCTGGCTTCCATGATCATCGGGGTAGTGATTCCCGGACTG
>CAYTGJ010000041.1:0-270 GCA_964437245.1 uncultured Chitinophagaceae bacterium | reverse complement strand
TGGAGATCAAAATAGGAAGCTCGCCGTTTATTCTGCTGAAAGACTATATGGGAAATCTTCCGGTCTATAGCATTAATCCAGACTTTGTACCAAAAGATGGTTCCGGTCTGAACCCATTGCTGCAAAACTACTGGATGGTCATTCACCCCCCTACGTTGTTTATGGGCTTTGCCGCTACGATTGTTCCGTTTGCATACCTGATTGCCGGGCTTTGGCAAAAGCAGTACAAGGAATGGGTACGTCCGGCTCTTCCCTGGGCTTTATTTGCTG
>CAYTGJ010000040.1:32530-33091 GCA_964437245.1 uncultured Chitinophagaceae bacterium | reverse complement strand
CCTGTCTTTACGACCAACTCGTTGTCCGATCAGGATACGGTGTATGTCATCATGACAAGTAATGATGGTTGTGCAATGCCGGCTGTTCAGAGCAGTGATTCAATTGTGATTACGGTCACCACTACTGTTCCTTTTACATTGGCTAAGTCAGATGAATGTGGTAGTGCTACTGGAACAGGAAGCCTTTATTTTGAAGCAACCGATGCAGGATGGCTTTATGATGGAAATAATGGCCCGACCTATGTAGGATTAATGCCTCCTGCCTTTGGAACGACGGTTGTAGGGACAAATAGTATTTTGGGAATTTCTGCCGGAGAATATACGATCCGGTTGTACGATCCTGTTTCAGAATGTTATGCGGACAGAACGGTTACAGTAGATATGAATACGAAGCCGACTGCTTATAGCGTGACAGGAGGAGGAAATCTTTGTGCCGATGATATTCATCCGTTGCCACTGGGACTTTCCAACTCTGAATCCGGAATTGCCTATAAATATGTTTATAATAATGTAGACACCAGTGTGGCTGTTGCAGGCGGAGGAGGAAGCTTATGCTTCCTC
>CAYTGJ010000040.1:25181-32520 GCA_964437245.1 uncultured Chitinophagaceae bacterium | reverse complement strand
GATGAAGGGACATACAGAATCTTTGCCTATAATCTGACGGATACTACTTGTATGACCAATATGACAGGTATGGCAACTATTATTGTTAACCCGGTTCCTGTGATTGATTCTGTCCGTACCGAATGTGTAGGTGGATCTGGTACTGGTATTGTCCGGGTATATGCAAGAATAACCGGAGGTATACTGGAATATTCTATTAACAATGGTCTTACTTATCAAAGCTCTTCGATATTCACGAATGTTTCGAATGGTACTTACGACGTCATTGTAAGACAGACGGTGTCGCATTGTAGTGATACCCTATTTGGAGTGTCATTCTTCTGTAATCTGCCTCCGGTAGTGGCTGGAGAGTTTATCTGTACTGCGGTAGACAATTCAGTTTCCGGAAATGTTCTGTTAAATGATTCTGATCCGGATGGAAATATCCTGAAAGTAACTCCTCAGGCCTCCGTTATTACGTCAGAGGGAGGAACGTTCAGCGTTGATACTTTAGGGAACTTTACCTATGTACCGGCACCAGGATTTACAGGATTGGATACTATAATGTATGTTGTTTGCGATTCGGTACCAAGTCCGTTATGTGTAGGAACTGCAATTGTCATCAAAACCGGTACAGGTGGAATCTATGCAAATGATGATGTTGGCACTATTAATTTAAATGAATCGTTTGCTTCTTCGATCTTGCTGAATGATTCCACGTCAGACGGTGATATAATTATTGTCATGACTGTGGTGACCGATGCGATCACACCGGGAGGAGGACAGATCTCAATCAGTGCGAATGGGAATTTTGTCTATAATCCGGCTCCTGGTTTCATTGGTACGGATACTTATGAGTATATGATTCGTGATCGTTGTGGAAATATTGCCAGAGCTAATATTGTAATTCATGTGAAAGAGATTGTGGAAGTAAGTCTCTTTGTACCGGAAGGATTCTCGCCAAACGGAGATGGAGTCCATGATTTCTTTGTTCTGGGAAATACAGAAGGATATGGAAATATAACCTTTAAGGTATTTAATCGTTGGGGAAGTTTAGTATACGAAAACAATGATTACAGAGGACCTGACTGGTGGGATGGAAATTCTAATAATGGAGTGACAATAGGAGACAGATTGCCTGACGGTACTTACTTCTATGAAATCCGTACTGATCGTGGAGAGAAAATTGTAAACTATTTTACGCTCAAACGGTAAAACATGAATCATTGATAAGCAGGTAGTAATAAATAAGAAATTATAAACGGACTTTAAAATATGCGTTGGTTATTACAAGTATTGGTTGTTATGGGAACGGTTACTGCCGTATACGCACAGCAAGACGCACAGTATTCGCAGTATATGTTTAATACACTGGCCATCAATCCTGCTTATGCAGGAAGTAGAGATGTAGTCAGTGCTACTGCGTTGCACAGAAAGCAATGGGTAAATACTCCGGGTTCTCCGAGAACCACTACCTTTTCGGTAGATGCACCTTTTAAAAGAGAAAAAGTAGGAGTGGGGCTTGTGGTGTTTAACGATAAAATAGGGATTACGAATACTACCGGTGCCTATGCCAGCTATGCTTTCCGGATGCGTTTGAAAAAAGGAACGCTTGCTTTGGGGCTTCAGGCTGGTTTCAGCCAGTACGTGGCGGATTTTACTTCTGTTAAACTGGATCAGGACAACCAGTTTGATGGTGCTTTTGCCAGTTCGGTGAATAAATTCATGCCTAATTTTGGAGCAGGAGTTTATTACAATACCGATAGGTTTTATATAGGAGTTGCACTTCCGAGAATTGTTAATAACAAGATGTTTAAAAAATCTGATACAACGGTTTCTTTGTCTCATCAGACAAGGCATTTGTTTATCATGTCAGGATTTGTGATCCCATTGTCGCAGGATGTCAAATTAAAGCCTTCCACGTTGATCAAGTTGGTAGAAGGTGCTCCGGTACAATTGGATCTTAATACGAATATCTGGTTTTATGATGCTGTATCGGCGGGACTTTCCTACAGAGTATCGGCCGGAACGTTAGTATCTATGATCGAGATCCAGGCGACCAAGCAGTTCCGGATCGGGTATGCTTATGATGCGGGTTTGGGAAAAAGCAGGGTAGTGGGCCGGGGGGCACACGAGATCATGGCCCGGTACGAGTTTGGGTATGTAAAAGCCAAGATCCTCAGTCCCCGTTATTTTTAGGGCGCCAGGCGGTTTAATGACCAATGACCATTCTCCAGTTTGAAACATAACCGGTCGTGCAAACGGTTTTGCCGGCCTTGCCAGAATTCGATGTAGTCAGGAGTTAGTTTATAACCTCCCCAATGTTCGGGTCTCTTAATCTCCTCTTCGGGAAGTTGTTCGATTGTTTTTACTTTCTCTTCCAGTTCCGCATAGGTCTTTATAATACTGCTTTGCGGAGAAGCAATTGCTCCAATACGGCTTCCAAGCGGTCTTGAATAATAGTAACTATCGGATTCAGCAGGAGAGATCTTCTCTACCCTTCCTTCTATACGTATTTGTCTTTCGAGCTCTTTCCAGAAAAGATTGAGGGCAGCATAGGGATTGCTTTCCAGTTCGTTCCCTTTTTTGCTGTGGTAATTTGTAAAAAAAATGAAGCCTCCGTTAATAATTTCCTTTAACAGGACAATTCTTGAAGATGGCCGGCCATTGGCGGCTACTGTAGCAAGGGTCATGGCAGTAGGTTCCAGCACTTCGTTTTGGATAGCTTCTTCCAGCCATAGCCGGGCCTGTTTTACAGGATCCTGGTCGAGATCTTTTTCTGATAGGGTACTCCGGTTATAATCTTTCCGGATATTTGCTAGTATGCCCATTATTATTACCTTTTTGGTTTACTTACTCATTAAAATTACTCATACAAATTAAATTATTGAGCTAAAATTATATTTATTTTAACCTTTTTTGATTTATTGCAGTAATAATTCAACTACTGAAACTAAAATTGTATATTTAGGTAAGTAAATCCTGGAAAAGAGTATGCTGAAAGCAGGAGATTTATTGATATCGGAACCTTATCTGGGGGATGAACATTTTGAACGTAGTGTAGTGTTGCTGGGTAGTCATAATGAAGAAGGTTCGCTGGGGTTTATGTTGAATAAGAAAAGCAATCTGCTTTTGTCAGATGTTGTAGAAGAACTGGGAAATTTTGACGCTCCATTGTATATTGGAGGCCCGGTAGAACAGAATACGTTACATTTTATTTTCCGTAATAAACTTCCGTTGGAAGGAACCGTTTATTTGACAGATGATTTATTCTGGGGAGGAGATTTTGAACAGCTCAAAATCATGTTAAGAGAAGGAGAGATCAGTCAGCATGACATTCGTTTTTTTGTCGGGTATTCCGGGTGGCATGAAGGACAGTTGGAGAATGAATTGGAAGAAAAAGTCTGGATTGTACACCAGCTGGAATCAGGAATTCTTTTTTCACTGGATACAAACGATATGTGGAGAGGGATCTTGAAGGAGATGGGAGGGCAGTATAAAATCCTGTCCAATTATCCGATCGATCCCAGGTTAAATTAAATTTTTATAAATACAATTTTGAATATAATTATGATGACGGATAAAAAAGAGGTCATGGAAAATGAACTGAATGAATCGCTTAATCTTGCGGAGCAAGTAGAAGAGCACCATGAAGATTTTAGCTCTTTTACAAAAGAAGAATTGCTGAAATACCTTGAGGGATTTAGTCTGAAGGATAACCATGGTAAAGCCAACAGTATTTTTACACAGATTCGTCAGAGTTATGATCAGCATCAGGAACTGGCCCGTGAAGAAGCTTTGCAACGCTTTATTGCAGAGGGTGGGGCGCAGGATGACTTTGAATATAAAAAAGATGAGCAGGCGCAAAAGTTTGATAAGCTGTATGGCAGACTGAAAACAGAGCTGAATGAATATTTTAACCAACTGGAGAAAAGTAAACAGCGTAACCTGGAAATTAAAAACGAACTGCTGGAGCGTCTACGCAAATTGATCGCAGCGGAAGAGTCTTCTTTAAGCCTGGATGAATTTAAAAGTATCCAGGAAGAATGGAAGAAAACAGGTCAGGTCCCGGCTGCTCAATCGCAGGAATCATGGAGCAACTACAAGGCTCTCGTCGATATTTTTTATAACAACAGAAGTATCTTTTTTGAACTGAAAGAACTGGATCGTAAAAAGAATCTGGAAGCTAAGAAAGAGATCTGTGAAAAAGTAGAAAAATTAAGCAGTCTGGATTCGATCAATCAGGCGTTGAAAGAATTAAAGCAATTACACGAGGAGTTCAGAGAAATAGGACCTGTTCCGAAAGAAGAGCAGGAGGCACTTTGGATGCGTTTGAAACAAGCCTCCGATAAGATATATGAAAAGAGGAAGGAATATCTCCAGGGACAAAAGGTGGTGCAGGAGCAGAATCTTATTGCGAAGCAGAGTATTCTTGACAAGGCTGCCGGTTTTGTAAGTTTTGAATCGGGGAGAATTGATGACTGGAAAGCCAAGACGGCTGAGCTTCAGCAAGTGCAGGAAGAGTGGCGTAAAGCCGGTCCTGTCCCCCAGGACAAAGCAAAAGAGCTGTCCAATAAATTCTGGGAGATCTGTAAGGTTTATTACAAGAAGAAAAATATATTTTTCAAAGAACTTGATAAAAAGAGAGAGGAAAATCTGACCCGTAAGGTGGCTTTATGTGAAAAAGTGGAAGCCCTGAAGGATCAGGAAGATTTTGAAACGGTAGCCAGAGAGATCAAAGAGCTACAGAAACAGTGGGAAAAAATAGGACAGGTTCCATTCAAACAGAAGGATAAGATCTTTGCCCGTTTTAAAGAATCCTGTGATCATTTCTTTAACAGGAAGCGCGAGCAGGTTGCGGAAGCCGAAAAGGAGTTTGTGGTCAACCTGGAGAAAAAATCAGCACTGGTTCAGGAGATCGAAACCTTTGTAGCGAGTGTGGAAGCAAAGACGGTAGAGAAACTGAAAGAGTTCCAGGCTTCCTGGGATGCGATCGGATTTGTACCGAGAGATCATAAAAAAGAGATTACGGATAAGTTTAATTCGGTTCTAAGTCAGTTTATCGATGCTTCTAAAGAGATAGGACAGGAGGCAAAGAAAAATATTCGCTTATCGCTTGAGGTATTGTCCTTAAAAGCAAGTCAGGATGGATTGACTCAGTTGAAGCGGAAAGAACAGGCCTTACAGAAGAAAGTTTCCGGGATAAAAGCTGAGATAGAGCGTTATAAGACCAATATTGAATTTTTTGGAAGGTCCAAAGGAGCCGACCAGATGAAAACAGAGATCCAGGGGAATATAGACAAGCTGGAAGCCGAATTGAAAGAGTTGAATGCGGAACTAAAAGTCTTAAAAAGTTAATAAAAATAAGTGCGAAATATTTGCAGTTATAATAGAACTCGCTATATTTGCACTCGCTTTTCGGAAGAAGGATCACCGGAATCATGAAAAGAGAAGCCTCCTTAGCTCAGCTGGTAGAGCAACTGACTTGTAATCAGTAGGTCGTTGGTTCGATTCCGACAGGGGGCTCAAGATAGTATCGACAAAAGAGTATGAAGTGCTTAAACTTCATACTCTTTTTTTGTTTAGGATTGTATCGTTGAATTGCATCTGAGTGTGAGCGCAAAAAGTTGTGAGGCTCCTGATGGAAAAGAGGCATGGAAGGAAAGGATGCAATACCGCAATGTGCGTGTTGTGCTTCATCTCAGCAACGTATAAGAAGGTTATTTTTTTGTTGGAATTTAATACAATGGTTTACTTTCCCCAAATTTTTTGTATGGCGTAAATGGTGAGTTTATTGTAATTATCAAGGGGACCTGTATCTCAAAAACAGAATCTGAATACCTGATAACATCATGGTCATAAATTTTGAAAGAGGTCCGACAAGATCTTTATGTTTAGTGTATTTCCAAGCCGGCCTATCTTCTCATATTTTTAGAGATGAATTCTGAAGGTTGTTCACCCTGTTTAGAAGTAATTTAATTTTTAAGGTGAGTAAATCATACACTAACTGCTGTTGGTATTATCCGTTAAAGAACCTCAATAAGAGGGAAGAAATATCTTGAATGTAAGTAATATAAAATTAATTTTGCAGTGCTAGTCTTCCTTCCTTTGATAGCAAAAGGAACTTATTCTGGTCGAAATATCCGGCATATTAATTTAGAAACAGCATAGTACTTATGAAATTCATGTTAAGAACCTGCTTGTTATTATCAATACTGTTGTATACAGGAGTCTTTTATGCCAATGCCTCCGATACCCTGGTGATTTCAAAGTCAGAACGAAACTTTACTTCACAGGAGCAGAATGATTATTTTTTGAAGGATACTTATCTGGAAATTTATGAAGATACCACCAATCAACTTACTATTGAGGAGATCGTAACAAAAAACAGTACTGTCAGATTTTATCCTAATAAGTATATTGATCAGTTTGCGTTCATAGAAAATACCAGGAGTTCGTACTGGATAAAATTTTATGTGATCAACCAGGAGAGTACCAAGAGTTACGTGTTTGAAAATCTGGATCAGCACATCGATTATTTCGAATTTTATGCTCCGGATTCTTTGGGGAACTATCACAAAATGCAGGCTGGATTTTCAGTACCATTTGACATTCGTGAATATCCCCATAAAAATTTTGCTTTCCAGTTTCCTGTTTATAATAAGGCTACGGCCTATTATATAAAAGCAAAATCCTCCAATCATAATCCGTTTATATTTAAGATCCGAACCAATGAATACTTTTCTTTTTATTCCCTCAACGAGTATCTGCTGCTGGGGATATTTTATGGTATAATGGTGATCATGGCTTTATATAACTTGCTGCTGTTTTTTTCGATCAAGGATAGAATCTATTTGTATTATGTGATCTATGTTATTTGTTGTGCTTTGATCTCCTTACAGGAAGATGGTATAGGATTTCAATATTTATGGCCCCGCTATCCTTACTTCAATAAGATCTTTATTTTTCTGTCGCCACTTCTGCTGATCTTTAGTTTCTGGCTTTATTCAAGGAGCTTTTTACGTCTGAAAGAAAATACTCCTCTGATCGACCGGGTGCTGACGGGTGTGGTTGTGATCAGTTTTGCTTATTATATACTGGACAAGCTGTATTTACATCTGGAGTGGAAGTATCCGGTTTATATTTTTTCTTTTGTGATCATTTATATAGGCTCGATCATATGTCTGGTAAAGGGGTACAGGCCGGCCCGGTATTATGTCCTGGCCTATTCCCTGATGATGGTCGGTATTTTATTCCTGGTACTACGGCTTGCTTTTTTAGTGACCTCCGGAAATATTTTTACCGTTTATTCTTTCAATATCGGTCTTGTTTTTGAGATCGTGATACTTTCCTTTGCTCT
>CAYTGJ010000040.1:15431-25171 GCA_964437245.1 uncultured Chitinophagaceae bacterium | reverse complement strand
CGACCGCCTTAAGATTATCAGGAAAGAAAAAGAACTCGCTCAGTACGCTATTATTGAGCAACTGAAAGAGAATGAACAACTGAAAGATGAGATCAACCGGGAGCTGGAGAAAAAAGTGACTGAACGGACCTTTGAGCTTAAAGAGACCAACGAAGAACTGAAGGTACAGAATGAAACGCTGGAAGAAAAGAATGAGCAGTTGGAAGAAGTGAACCTCAAACTGACGGAGGCCTATGCCCAGTTGCAGGACCAGGCGGAGGAAATCAAGCAAATGAATGAGTACCTTAATCGTGATAAAACAAAATTAGAGGAGAACGTAAAGGAGCTGGTACATGCGCGTGTCATGTTAAAAGATGTAGACTACCTGGAGTTTTGCCGGATTTATCCGGAGGATGAGAGTTGCCTGGAATACCTCGCAAAATTAAAGTGGGATAAAGGATTTGTATGCAGGAAATGCGGATATACAAACTATTGCATGGGAAAGGATCAATATTCCCGCAGATGTAACAAATGCCGTTATCATGAATCTGCGACGGCGTATACCATTTTCCATAAGTTGAAGTTCCCCATGGTAAAAGCGTTTTACCTGGTCTTTTATACTTATACCAATGCAGGAAAAGTCAATTCAGTGGAAATCTCCAGTCTTTTAAAGCTTCGACAGGCTACCTGCTGGAATTTTGTAAAGAAAGTAACGGAGGTATTAAATTCTTATATCGAAAGCAATAAGAAGCCGCGGGAAGAGAGAGATTGGACAGATTTGTTTTTTGAATGATCCGAAGAAAAGCCTTTTCCTTATTTTTTGATTTTTTTATAGTGTAGATGTAATTTTTCAGTTGTTCTCTAACTGTATACATTAGTTGTTCTCTAAAAGAAATCTATTAAAGCTGTAAATTTTATAAAAGACCGTGATTTTATCATATAAAGCGTGTTTTTCTTTCTTTGTATGTTCTCTAACCGTATATTTTACTTTATAATTAATTGATAATCAAATATTTATAGTAAATATTTATTGATTTTTGCTTGCATCTTGAAAAGAATAATAGGAGTTTTGTAAGGTAAAATTTGAACTAACTAAGTTTAGGCAAGATGAAAGATCTCGGATACCTTCTACTTTACCTCGGTTTTATCTTATTAGGAGCAGGCAGGCTGGAAGCTCAACTGAAGTATGTAGTATACGATTTTGAAGGATGTAATTTCAATCAGACCAATTTGCCGGAGGGGGATTACCGATATGGGGATATTACTTATAAAGTATCGGCTAATCCCATCGGTTCAGGCGGGATGATCGGCAACCGCGTGCTGGAAGTGGACTGGAATCCGTCTTCGGGAGCGGGGGCTTTGGGAAGGGATTTTCAGGGAACCAATGCCAAGTTTCTGGACCTGAACCGTAACGATGATTATTTTAATTTCTATTTATACAACCCGGTTACCAATTCCAAGGATCTTACCTTAGCGGTTTATCTCCAGGACGATGATAATTATAATAATAGTTTCCAGGCAGAGCACGATGACGATTGGAAGGCGGAGATTACGATCACAAGAAATAGTGGCTGGCAGCTGATCAGCATTCCGTTGCTCTCGTTTGTAGATCAGAATGCCGGAGGAGATGGCGTCTTTAACGTCGGGTATTCGACCGGAACTACGTTTACGGGAATACAATTGAGACCGCTCAATCTTACAAGTACTGATCCCGGGCAAAAATATTATTTGGACATGCTGTGTTTTTCGGAAGGAGTGTTGCCTACAGGCATTACTCTCTTGGATGCTCCTGATAAATTATCTTCTGATTATTGCTTGCTGGGCGCCTTTACAGATGTAACAGCCTATGGCTATAATATGTCAAAGATCCCTCCGGTATTTGAAGGGAAGCTGAATCCTCCGGGGATGCGTAAGCTATGTATTACCAATTATTTTGTGGAATGGAGTTATGACGGAAGTAATACTCCCAATAACTATCTCAATGTTTCCTGGACCAATACGCTGATTGCTTCAGGGTATATCCCTATGATCACATGGGAACCCTGGTATACAAATCTTTCCTACAGTCATCCTGTGCAACCTTCACTCGCCAAAATAAGCGCAGGAGATTATGACTGGTACATTAATGCATTTGCAGATCAGGTGAAGCTTGTAAACGACACGATTCTGATCCGGCTGATGCACGAAATGAACGGGAACTGGTATCCCTGGTGCATTGCCAATAACGGCGCTAACAATGCGGCCCATACAGCTTATATCAATGCGTGGAGGAAGATTGTCGATATGTTTGAAGCCAAAGGCGTGACCAATGTACAATGGGTCTGGTGTGTCAACGACGAAGCGCTGCCTTATGATCAGGCATACAATAATTTTGTGAATTGCTATCCTGGGGATGCCTATGTGGATATGGTAGGACTGGATGCCTATAATCATCCCAGTAATTCATATCTCCCTTATTGGCGGTCGTTCAGGTATTCGGTAGCACCTTCTTATTATACGCTGAATAAATATTTTCCAACCAAGCCGATCTATATATGTGAAATCAGCAGCCGTGAACGCTATACCGGCCATCCTTCCTATGGAACAGAAGATCTTACGTCGGAGACCAAAGCACAGTGGATTGCTTCGATGAATCAGGAACTGGAATCAAATTTTTCGAAGATAAGAGCATTGATCTGGTTTGATATTGATAAGGAGCATGATTGGACGATTAACTCATCGTCTGCTGCTTTGGAGGCATTTCAAAATGCTGTGTGGAGTAATGACTATTATTCAGGATGTAATATAAACGTTTCGTTGTCTTTATCAGCCGGTGAGAGAGGATTCTCTGCTTCCGGAACACAGAATATGTGGACGGAGACGGAATGGAGTATTCATCCTAATCCCGTGGAAGACTATATGACCGTACATACTGATTTCCCGGGACCTTATCATTGTACGATTTATGACCTGGCAGGTAAATCGGTCAACAGTGCTGTAATCTTTCCCGGAGAAGAACTGGATGTTAAAAAACTCAACCCCGGAAATTATATGTTTCGCCTGAGAACCAACGACCGAAATTTGATCAGGAGGTTTGTTAAAAATTAGTTGTCATGAGTAAGACTACGACGGTGAGCATCAGCCTTCATCAGATGGAGCAAATGATGGGAAAGGAAATTGTACTCCAGCAGGAGATGAGTGATACAGAGCTTGAAGAGTTTATAAGATCCTTGCCAGCGCTGACCAGGTACTCTATAGGAAACAAGAATATGAATATTATCACGAAAATTATTTCAGGGCAATCGACTTTGTACGATTGGTACGACAATAAAATAGCAGGTTTATAAAATGAATAGTTGTGTTATGGAGGTATTATTTATGTTACAAAAACAAATGATGTATGGATACAATTACTAGCAAATCATTTTTTGTCAGGACAGTTATAATGGTATTGTTCCTGGCAGTAAGTTCCTCCATTGGGCAATGTCAGTATACTACGATCACTTATGGAGCAGCCGGATTTCAAAATCCTTCTGCGGGGGTGTACCGGCTTACAGACGATAACGGAGATTTTCAGGTATCTGCCGTATGGTACGATACACCTTTAAACCCTCTTAATTCGTTTGATCTGTATTTTAATGTACACTTGGGATGTCATGATGAAACCGGTGCGGATGGAATGGCTTTTGTTCTTTCTCCTGCCATGGGAATCGGAGACGGAGGTGCAAATATGGGGGCTTATATTAACGAGAATACCCCTGCAATGCTCTCGCTTCCTTCGATGCCCAACGATATCGTCCTCGTTGAGTTTGATACCTGGGATAACGGAGGTTCCTATTGCGATGATGTGATTCCAAATGGTCATACCAATGATCATATTGACATCAAGCGGTATAATTCTTTTTCCTATTGTCATGCGTCTGCAGTAAACATGGGAAATATGGAAGATAATTTATTGCACACGGTAAGGATAAAGTATACTCCCCCTTCTACGCATCAGTGGGATTGGGATGCAGGACTTCTGGAAGTATTTTACTATCCGGTGGGAAGTCCTTCACCTGCTACCCCAGTCGTAAGTCAGGGAATTAACATTTATTCATTGACAGGTGAGCCATCGGAAATCTACTGGGGCTGGACTGCTGCTACGGGAGGAAATAAAAACCAGCAGTTCTTTAGCTTCAACGGTACTTCCACACCACCGCTTTATACCACTTCTTGTATAACACTTCCTTTGACATTGCTGGACTTTAATGTGAGCAAAGGGGCAACTATAAATGAAGCCCTGATCAATTGGGCAGCAGTAAGTACTGATCAGCATAGCAGGATAGAATTGTATAGAAGTACCGATGCTCAGAACTGGCAGTTGATATATGTAAGCACTACCCGTTACGATAACATTTATTCGGAAGAAGTAGCCGATGAGCTCACCTCCGGAGGAATTTATTACTATAAAATAGAAATGATCGATCAGGACGGTATCCGTACAAGGAGTCCTATTAAGTCCCTTTCACTAAACGAAGCATCGGGAAATAACGGAGTATATAAACTATACCTTTCTGAAGGGAAGCAGAAAATTACGCTTTCTTCCTTCGGGAAAACTGACTGGAACAGCTACAGAGTATCTGTGACAGACGTAACCGGCAGAGAAATATTACACAATCTGATACCGGTAGGTGTAGAAGAGCATAGGGCTGAAATCTCACTTCCGGAGACACTCGCAGAAGGGATTTATATCGTGCGGTGTATTGCTCCCGGTCCTGACAATATTGCCAACATTCAACGGATGTATTAATGAAATTTTACCAACAACAAGAAAAGTCAAATTAATTATTAACGATTAAAACAATATATAGTATGAAAAGAAAGCTACTAATAGGAGTTTCAGCAATGCTGATGAATATTGCTGTACAAGGTCAACAATTATGGGATGATTTTGACGGAGCCCCTTCTCCTGCCATTGCAGGCTACACTTATGTGGATGGCGGGTGGAGCCAGGTCAATTTTACTTTTACCAATCCTAATTCTACCGGTAATACAAGTTCTACCTGCTTACAATACACGAAGCCGGCGAGTACATATCAGAAAATTTATATAGGGCCAGCAGTGGGGTATACCATCGATGATGTATCTGATTTTAAATCCGATGATAAAAGTTTTTCTATAAAGATATTGAATGCGGCGGGTACGGAGATCAGTGTTCAGATAGGACTGAACGATAATTCCAAAACAACAGGAGCCTGGCCGGCAGGACGTCATAGTACCTACACCGCGACTACCTCTACTTCTACGGACTGGCAGGTACTGACCTTTGCTTATGATGAAAATGTAGCCGAGGATGCTACGGTAGGAGTAGAGGATATTAATGAAATTATCATTGAAATAAACGGATCAAGCGCAGCGACAGGTGTTTATCTGCTGGATGATCTCTATCTGGCAGAGGTCACGGGAACGACTGGTCTTACGGCTTCTTCCTCTGCGAATACTCTTTTTAAATTGGAGCAGAACAAGCCGAATCCCTTCCAGAATTCCACTAAAATATCTTATACTCTAGCTTCCCCTTCTGAGGTAGCCCTGGAAGTATCGGATATGATGGGAAATACACTTTATACTGTTTGGAACGGATATAATCCGGCCGGAGAATTTCAGGTAGAAGTTACGTCAGACAATCTTCCGGAAGGAATTTATTATTATAGATTGACCGCAGGAGGTGTAGTAGAGACAAGAAAAATGGTTGTTGTAAAATAATTCAGCCGGACAAAAAGGGCGGGACTCTCCCGCCCCTACCATCAATTATGGGGGCTTATATCAATACTTATTTTCTGGATCTGTCACCTTTGACTCTATTGGCGTCAACGTTTTCAGGCTTTATGTTAAAGCAGGCGGAAGAGGCTAGTTTCTCTCCTGAAATAATGAACGGCGTTTTACTGGAATCCAGGCTGAGAGCGTATGTAAAAGTACATCCTGCCTTTATGACCAGTGTGCGCCGGCTGAAAGCGAAGCATGCCAGGTACGGAGACCAGATTATGTATGTATTTTACGATCACATGATGGCACAAAAAATAAAGGCTGCTAACCGGGACTATCATACCGAAATTACACAAAGGATCAATACAGCACTGCAAGAGAATAAAATCCTGTTTTCTTATAATTCAAAAAGAGCGATTAACAGTATTCTCAAACGAAATATACTGCAAAGATTTGATACGATTGACGGGATGCACCAGCTTATGATCTGTCTTCATAAATATAATTTCAGTTCTTCTAAAATTAATACTTCCATTGCTTCTATAGAAGATTTGATAGAAAACTATGAATTCATCCATGCTGATTTTGAAAATGTATTATCATCGTTGAAGGAAGATATTGTTAAAAAGATCGCACTAACTGCTGAATAGCAAATGAAAATTGTCAATAAGATATATCTACTAATTACGGGTGTTGTATGGATAGCTTTGGGACATGAGACCTATGCCTATGATCAGGATTCGTTACTATTTAGTATAAATTCGGGAGAAGCTGTTCATCGGAGTGCTCCGGAATTTGTAACCAGGCTGACGAAAGTTCAAAAGATGAACAACTTGTATATAGGAGGGTATTACAGAGCTTATCTGTACCATAGAAAGATGGACCAGGCCTATACAGGACATACGACCAATCGCCATTTGTCTGTAGGGGATGGCTACCGGGAACCGATGTTGTTATTGTTTTTGGGAGGAAATCCAACTCCTTCGACCAACTTTGGGACACAGATTTTTATCTTGCCGGATTACCGCGGGATTGGCTACGAGAACACGGATCTGAATGTGCAACTGGGAGTGATGTTGTACGGCGATATCAAAACCAATTTCGGTAAGTTTAATATACAGGCAGGAGGAATTAACTGGGCCAGGCTTAGCCATTTTACGTTATGGCAAAACGAAACCTATGGACGGTTCAGTATTTTTGATCGTACGCCTTGGGAAGATGCTGGAAACGTTGCCGAACGTTATAAAGGATTTTACAACCGGGGTACCATCAACCAGGATGCCCGGTGGGGAAGAAGAGCCTTTCAGGGTTTGTACATAGAAGGAAACGGTCTGCCCAACGGCCTGAGTACGGTATTGATGTACGGAAAAACCGATAACAACGGTGGGGTGTCCAGTTTCCTTGATAATAAGTTTCCCAACCAGCTATACGCAGGAAAGCTTAAAAAATCGTTCCGGAAAAATTATATAGCTCTGAACACCTTTAACAGTATTGCTACCACAGACTCTGTAAACGGAGAGCGGAAAGGTTACAATATTCATACGGTAGAATATCTTTTTAAAATAAAAGAGTTTAAACTGGGAGGAGAAGCCGGGTTGGGAAGTTACGGAAGTCCCACGTATCAGAGAGGATGGAGTGAAGGAATAAATGTCCGGTTATTTTCTCCCGGAAAGTATTCAGGCATTCCTCTGGACTTGCAGTTCTACCAGATGGGGAAAAATTTTGTGAACCTTAACGGAGTTATGTTTAACACTTCGGTGGGAGAAGCGAGGCAAACAGGAGTGAACCTGGCAAACAGCCAATCCATTTTTCCTTTCAGTAGTCCGGTGACAGAGATTGGTCAACTTGCCAACAACAGGAGGGGACTCAATCTTAATTCCGAATTCAAAATATGGAAACTAAGGTTCAATGTGGGATATGGCAATGCTTCCGAGCTGGAAAAACTAAGTAATAAAATTTCATACAACCACCGTGTCAATGGCCTTGCTTTTTCGAGACTATCCTTGTTTATGGGCGGGATAGGACCTTACCGGAGAGTGAATACCTTTTTCAGAGGATATTTTGAAGAGCTCACGCTTGCCGATACTACTGCGGAAGGACGGCCTTTGTACAACAAGTATTTCAATGATCTTGAAACACAGGTGAAGTATAAAACCAAATTGTTGGGACGAGAGTTTTTTGCCTATTACCTCGCTTCGTTCAATTCGGTGGGGAACAAATTTTCCATGATACCCGATTTTTCAGATCCTTATTTGAAAATAGTGAGCAATGAGTTTGAATGCTACTATGCGCTTTTCCCAAAACTATTGCTATCCGGTTATTATGGTATAGAAAGAGCTATTGCCAATGACCGGACGGATGCTAATACATATAACCGTGACCCGCTCAAAGATCCCCCTTCTTATAAGCACCGTAATCAGACCGGTCAGGGGTACGGATTTGGTTTTGATATTGCCATCGGTGAAAATGCCGGATTGTATTTCAGGCAGCGCTGGTTCTCTTTTAGAGATAAAAATTTCGCAGACGACCACTTCAGAGGACAGGAGGCGACCGTCGAACTAAAGGTAATGTTTTATTAGAATGAGATAATTAATGAAATTCAGAATGATAAAAGTAAGCATAATGATTTCGGTGTTGTTACTGGGACTTTTGAGCCCTTTGATAGCACAGAACAATAAAGTAGGCTTTAGCGGATCAGGCCGGGCGATGTTTGAAAATGACCGGCTTGGTAAAGAAGATACGGTAAACAATGACCGGGTGAACAGCGGATACATGCTTACTGACCTGGGATTTGACATAAAACCGAACAATACGACAGAGATCCAGGCAATGATGCGTTTGCGCAATGAGTATGGAGGGTTTTACGGACAAGGCGCTTCGCTCACCTTTCGTCAATTGTATATAAAAGGCTTGATCGCTGATGTCATAAAGTATCAGTTCGGCGACATTAACTTGAAGCTCACTCCCTATACATTTTTTAACCAGGAGGGAGACGGTGAGGTAAACGAAGCGGCGGCGATAAGAATGCTTCGCCAGGTAAATGAGTATGACAATTTTAATTGGGGCAATACCTGGCGTCAGCAGGGAGGGCAAGCAGAGTTTTATCTGAAAATGCCTGTACTCGTACAAACTGTGAAATTCAATACCTTTATTACCCGTAACAGAGCTGCCCTGAATACACTTCCTGAACTACTCTACGGAGGTGGAAATATATCGGTAGTGCAAAGTAAAAATCTCCTGCTGGGAGGAAATTATGTCAATCTGTTTACGCTCGGGAAAAGTAGTGATCTGGACGAAAGGATGTACAATCCTGTAGTGACGGGTGACATAGACTGGCATACCACAAATCATAAGCTGTATATAAAAGGGGAGACAGGAAGGTCAGCTTTGTATAATCAAAACAATTCTTACGCTGTTTATAAAACGGATTACTTTTTTGATCTGACAGTCGGAACACAAGTAAATAATAAGAGAACGGGCTTTGAGATTTCATACAGAGACGTAGGAGCCGAATTTTATACTGCTGGTGCACAGTCCAAGAGGATTAATTTTAGCAAGACTCCGGGATTATTTCCCCATGTAGCTAATACAGCTGCTAATAGAGAGATAGGGTTGTTTGACCTGACTCGTGATCTTAGTTTATATAATCCCGTTATCGGGGTGTCACTGATGGCTTATGATGTGAGACTGAGCAATGCAATGCCTTATGGCGTAGCGACTCCCAACAGGAAAGGAGCCAACATTCTACTTAGACACCGGGACTCGCTGGAAATTATTTCTTTACAGACCTCTCTGCACGGACTTCAGGAAATACGGGGAGAAGGAACCCTTGAGTTGCGGAATTTCTGGCTGAGCCGGACCAAAATTGACTGGAACTTGCACCGGATGCTTCGCTGGACCAAAATGATCAAGCTGACGGGAGGATACCAGTTTGAAAATACTGCCAGAAGGGGAGATACGACTTCCCGTGTAGCCCTTACTTCGCACCTGATAGACGGAGGAATAGAGGTAGAGATTTTTGACAGGTTTGACCTATT
>CAYTGJ010000040.1:13275-15421 GCA_964437245.1 uncultured Chitinophagaceae bacterium | reverse complement strand
ATTATTAATGAGTAAGGGGAACGAATTGGTAGCTGGCCGGGACGAATATAATTCCATCATTGGGTATACCCCCTGGAAGATTGATGCGCAGGAAACGTTATGGGGAGGAGGAGTGCGGTACCGGTTCAGTCCTGCTATATTCCTGTCGGTACAGGGACAATTCTTTACGATGAACAATGCGGCGATGTTGAATACGGATCATCGTTTCAGCCAGGTATTTATTCTGTATAATATGAAATTTTAAGGAGGTGTAAAAGAAACGAACGTATATGAAAACGATTGTAAATAGCTTATTAATATCCGGTATCATTTTTCTTTTGTGCTGTACACGCAACAAAGAAATGATCGGTCCCGAACTGGGAAATCTTTCTATCGTAGAACCGTTGTCCGCCGATAAAAGTACGGTCAATTTTTCTGAGGGAGAGACCGTTACTTTTTCCGCAATATTTTTATCGAAAGTAAATTGGGTACTGCAGATCAAGGGGCATTCTACTCATATTACCAGGACCTTTTCCGGCACCGGTACCCGGGTAGATGTCACCAATGCTTTGTGGAAAGGAGAAGCAGACCATCCTTCTTTTAAGGAAGAAACCGTAACAGCTATACTCCGGTTTCCCGACTATCCTGCCGACTCAAGCTTGGTGACGCTTTTAATTACAGGAACTAAAAATATAACAACTCCCGGTATTCTGGTCAACGATTTTGAATCCGGCATTACAGGATTTACCACTTATGGAGAACCTGGCGAGGTGATGAGCAATACAATTGATAGCGATCCTGCACTTGGGGGAAAATATTATAATCTGACAGGGGTAGATCTGAACGGGAATTTCTTTATCGGGATCGGAGGCTTTCCTGCTTCCGCCAGCTATGCTCCTGCTATTCACTATCCTGTGCCTCATGTAGCCCTGGACGAAGTATATTTTAATTGTTATGTATATGGTAGCGGAGATCCTTCTACACAGGTTTCCTTCGATTTTCAGGAAGACGACGAAGAAGATGCGAATCCTGGGGTATACGATGATGCGGGTGATGATACATGGAGCAAAGGATTTATAGTAGACTGGAAAGGCTGGAAGCTCGTATCGTTTCGGATGAGCGAAACCACCCGCTCTACACAGGCTTCCTTCGGAGGATCTGGGAACGGCATACAGGAAATACACCGGATCCTGAAAGTGCAGGTGGTACTCCTTTCTATAGACAATACCACACGACCAGTGAAGGCTATTATTGATTACCCAGTATTTACCATAGGCGGACCCTTTATCTATTGATCAGATTGTAGTTATGAAAAATAATCTCTGTTATACCTTTAAAATTCTATCTTTTTGTGTGCTGATAGGCTGTGGCGTAAAGCTCGGGAAGTATTCGGCTGCAGACCTGGAAGAGCCGGGCACCGGACCTTCTACAGACCTGGTTGCCCTGGTTAAAAAAATAAAAAAGACAGGGAAAATAGAATTTGAAGCACCTGTGATTTATGACAATCCTCTTTCCAATCAATGGGGTTTTGAGAAAACCAATTGCAAGGATTTTTATGAGACCACAGAGTTCAAGCGCAGCGGCAGCGCCTCCTTGGCATTGGAATGGAATGCTTCTCTTTGTCCATGGGTAGGAATGGGAATCGCCTGGTACAACGGAGATACTATGGATTTTACTCCTATCATTCAGCGTGCGGCCCTGAGTTTTTATATTCGGGCTCAGGAGGGAGTAGCAGTACTTCCTAGACTGTCGGTAAGCCTGGAGGACAAGTATCAGAAAAATAAAATGGTACAGATCGAGACTCGCTATTATGAGAAAGAGGAACTGACCACTTCCTGGCAGAAAGTAATTATCCCGCTGGAAGCCTTTTCTTTATTGTCCGGGGAAGTAAACCTGAAAAAAATGTATCAGGTCATATTTTCTTTTGAAGGGAAAGGAGCCGTGTACCTGGATGACATTGAATTAATTCCCTTTTCAGGGAATAGTGCTAATCCTTTTCATAAAACCGCACAGGAGTTAACTAAACTGGTGAAAGGTGAAAAGGTAAAATATCCCTTTTCGATCTACGACAATGATTTGAATGGGAATTGGGGTTTTGAAACCCGCTTAAATAAAGAGGTGATCAACCAGTCGGTACTGTACCTGGCCAACCTGGCGCCGCGTAAAA
>CAYTGJ010000040.1:0-13265 GCA_964437245.1 uncultured Chitinophagaceae bacterium | reverse complement strand
CAACCAGTCGGATGAGGTATACAGTGGCAGTAATGCAGTATACTGGGCCTGGGATTATTCAAAAGCTCCTGATTGGGTAGGTTTCGGTATGGCTTTGAAAGAGGAGTATACACTGCTGGACCTTTCCGGGGCGGACAGCCTTGCCCTGGAATTCTATATCAGAACAGATAAAAAAGAAGCCACCGAATTGCCGGTCATGATAGGGCTGGAAGACGATGAGGCCCGCTCGTCCTACGTACCACTTGATATACGCTATATAGCAGGAGATGCCTTTACCCATAAGTGGCAGAAGGTGGTGATCCCGTTGGCGGATTTTGAATTGAAAGGAAGAGGCCTGGCCGCAGGTCAGATGAAACAGGTCATCCTTTATTCCGAAATGTTTTCACCTCTCAGGAAGGGAGCCTTGTATATTGATCAATTACGCTTGACAAAGTATCGAGGGATTCCGGGAAACCCTTTTGGCAAAGAACGATACAACCTGTTTGTGGAAGAAGAGAGAATCATCAGAGAAGAAGAACCGGGGACCGAAGGTGTTTTTATCGGAGGGTTTCTAACCAACAATCCAAGAGGTACCGGCCCGTCGTTTGGAAAACTTATTGGACGTAAGCCCGCTTGTGTGATGTGGTATTCCGATTGGTACACGGACTTGAATTCAGAAGAAATACAAACGATCATCGATCACGGATACACGCCTCATATTGTATGGGAAGCGATGCGTATGGAAACCCGTGATGGAATTACGCTTCAGGATATTCTGGACGGGACCTGGGATGAATATATCCGTAAGACCGCTGTACAGCTCAAGGGGATCAGGGGGATTGTTCAGCTTCGGTTGTTCCATGAGTTTAACGGTGATTGGTATCCCTGGTGTGTACCTGTAAATAACAGGGATCCGGAAACCTATGTAAAAGCATGGAGGCATGTGGTGGATATATTCAAACGCGAGCAGGTTTCAAATGTGCAGTGGAGCTGGTGTTTTAATAAACTGGCAGGAGTTCCCGACAAAGATGCTGAATGGAATAAACCTGAAAAAGCATATCCGGGAGATGATTATGTAGATTGGGTATCCGTAGATTTCTATAATTATTTCCCCGTTTTCGACGAGGTATGGTATAGCTTTAAGGAACACTTTACTCCCGACTACCTCTATATGGCGCGTAACTGGCCTGACAAACCTATTCAGATCGGTGAGTTTGCTTCCAATAAAACAGGGGGAGACAAGGCACAATGGTTTCTGGAGATGAATGAAGATATTAAAAAGTATTTTCCCCGTTTGAAAAATTACAATTATTTCGAGATCAATAAAGAAGCAGATTGGAGACTGGCTGCTACCCCTGAATCGCAAAGAGCTTTTCAAACGATCATGAAAGATCCATACAACCGTAGCTCGTCAACAGGGCTGAACAATGTAGTGAAAGAATATGCCTCCATGATTCAATCCGATAGCGACCTCGTAGTACTAGAGAAAATACAAGAAGAAAAGAATAAAGAAAGGATCGCCCGTTTGAAAAAATATGTGGAATCAGCAAAAGAACTCCGGATCAGTAAATGTTCTCAGCCCCTGAGTATTGATGGAGTTTTGTCAGAACCGGTATATGACCGGACTTCTTTTG
The DNA here is from genome assembly GCA_964437245.1 of uncultured Chitinophagaceae bacterium. Classification (GTDB taxonomy): domain Bacteria; phylum Bacteroidota; class Bacteroidia; order Cytophagales; family Cytophagaceae; genus JANYCO01. The sequence goes on along the minus strand of CAYTGJ010000040.1, from coordinate 11,652 downwards.
AGCTTGATGGTTCGAAAATCTATGTATGCTATGACGAGGAATATTTATACCTGTCGGGCGATATAAAAGATAAAGATCCTTTGCAGAATAAATTTGAAGATGGTATGATATGGAACGGTGACGTGATAGAAATTGCTTTCGGGGCTAATCCATTGTCGGATGTATACCGGGATAAATATGAATCTACCGATTTTCATTTAGGCATAAAAGCATCTTCGGAGGGGTATGTGTGGAATTGGAATACAAATAGCCGGGAAAAAGCGAAACCCGTATTGAAGGAAACTGCTTCGGGATATACATTTGAAGTCCGGATTTTATTGTCCTCTATCGGGGTGAATGAATTCCAGCGTCAGGCTTCGCATGGTTTTGAGCTGGCTATTGCAAATGGAAAAGAAGGAACACGCTACAAACAGGTGTTCTGGAATAGCACGGAAGAAGGTTTTCATCAGAAACCCTATCTATGGGGGAGGCTTATTGTTGAATAACTCTTGTCTTCAAGTAGAAAAATAAAATAGTAATTATTATATCAAATATCTTCTCATGAAAATAATCCGGATAGTTTTTTTAGTAGTAAGTATTACGTGGAATGCACAGGCACAGAGTGGACAGAGTAAAGAAAGCAGGAAGATAGAAGAGCTTCTGTCCTCGATGACACTGGAGGAAAAAGTAGGGCAGATGACTCAGCTAACCCTGGAATATTTTTGCAAAGGACAACCTTATGATTTTGACAAAGAAATGGTGATAGATCCGGTAAAATTAGACTCCGCTTTGCTGAACTACCATGTCGGTTCAGTATTGAATACGGGTTCCTATACATTGTCCAGGGAGAAATGGTACGAACTGATCGGACAAATACAGCGAACGGCTACGCAGCGGACAAGGCTGAAGGTACCTGTTTTGTACGGTATTGATGCTATACACGGAGCTACTTATACCCGGGGGGCGACCTTGTTTCCTCAGGAACTGGCACTTGCTGCTACCTGGGATCCTGCACAGGCCGAGCGGGCGGGAGCTATCACCGCCTATGAAGTCAGGGCTTCTGCCATTCCGTGGAATTTCTCTCCGGTGTTGGATCTGGGGCGGCAACCGCTTTGGTCAAGGTTTTTCGAGACCTTTGGAGAAGACCCTTATCTGGTGACCAGGATGGGACAGGCGATGGTAAAAGGATACCAGGGGAAAGATCCGTCTCATCCGGAGAAAGTATCGGCTTGCCTAAAACATTATGTAGGATATAGTTTTCCTTATAATGGTAAAGACCGTACTCCCGTTCTCATGCCCGAACGGTTGCTCAGGGAATATTACCTGCCGCCTTTTGAAAAAGCCATTCAGGAAGGAGTACTTACGGTGATGGTCAATTCTGCGGAGATCAACGGAACCCCTGTACACGCCGATAAACGTATCCTGACGGATATATTAAAACAAGAATTGAAATTTGAAGGGTTTACGGTTACTGATTGGGAAGACATTATTATGTTGCACACCGTTCACAAAGTAGCACCAACGTATAAAGACGCTGTCGCAATTGCCATCAATGCTGGTATTGATATGAGCATGGTGCCGATGGAAACGGATTTTTGCAGATACCTGGTAGAGCTTGTGCAGGAAGGACGGGTTCCTCTAGGGCGTATTGACGATGCAGTCAGAAGGATCCTGCGTGTAAAGTACCGGCTCGGACTTTTTGAAAAACCATATTATCCGATGAATAGCTATAAAAAGTTTGGTTCGAAAGAATTTTCAAAAGCTAACTACGAAGCGGCATTGGAGTGTTTGACCCTGTTGAAGAATGATGACTCGATACTTCCTTTGAAAAAAGATAGAAAAGTACTGGTCACCGGAGTGGCTGCTAATTTGATGAATCCATTGAATGGCGCATGGACCCATACCTGGCAGGGAGTGGATACCCGGTATAATCCAGGGGATAAAAAGACCATTTTTCAGGCGATAAAGGAGATCGTGGGCGAAGCCAATTGCCTATATTCTGCAGGTACAGGGTATGATCTGGATATTAATATTCAGGAAACCGTAAAGGCGGCGAAGGAAGCTGATTATCTGGTCGTGTGTCTTGGGGAGTTGCCCGGTACAGAAAAGCCGGGGGATATCGACGATCTTACGTTTGATAAAACGCAAATGCAACTGGTAAAAGAATTGTCGAAAACGGGGAAACCAGTTGTGTTGATCCTGGCAGAAAACAGGCCCAGGATTATCTCGGAAATAGAACCACTGCTTTCGGCTGTGTTAATGGCTTATCTGCCCGGAAATGAAGGAGGAGTAGCGATTGCAGATGTGTTGTATGGGAACTTTAACCCTTGCGGAAAACTTCCTTTTACTTATCCCAGAGCGACAGGGGCACTGGTGACGTACGATCATAAATTTTCGGAAACGCGTGATAAGGAGTTTGGTTTTACGGCGGTGAATCCTCAATATCCTTTTGGACACGGCTTGAGCTATACCACTTTTTCCTATTCTAAGCTACATATTAATAGCCCTTCGATGACTGCGCTGGATACTTTAGAGGTTTCGGTGATGGTCACTAATACGGGGAACAGAGCGGGTAAAGAGGTCGTGCAGCTATATGTCCGAGATGAGTATGCCAGTATTACGCCGCCGGTGAAAAGGCTAAAGGGATTTGAAAAAATATTTCTTGAAGCTGGAGAAAGTAAAAAGGTGTCTTTTAAAATACGAGCTTCCGATTTGGGTTTTGTAAATAATGATAATAAATGGATTACTGAACCCGGCGATTTTCAGGTGTTGATCGATACACTCTCCGGGAAGTTTTCCTATCATGATTCGGTGAATATGAAATAGTAAGTGAGAGAATAGGTAGCCGCTTTTCGCTTAAGTCTAGTAATTTCTTCAGCTTTTAAATAAAGATATTATGCCCACATATAAATTCAGAATCATCTATGAAATCAAAAACCTTCTGAAGGTTATTTCCGTGAAAAGACGTATCGTCTGGACGAATACTTCCTATGTCAAGTATTTTTTAGTTTTAGGATTTACTTCAAAATCGAAAAAGGAGACCGCCTTTGTTGCCATTAAATTTAGAGATTGAGGTTGTGTTATTGACGGTTTTTACTATAAATATTTTGAGAAAATAATTCTAAAGAGGATAATTCACTTTCCGAAAAGTGAATTAATTGTAGGTATTTATACGTATAGTTGTGTCTCTTTTGATCATATAATTTAGAATTTTAAGCCATTTTTTCTATCTTGGCCCCTCATCCAAGCAATGCTATTAACTCGTAGCAATTGATAAAATACAGGCAATCGTAGATATCATAACATTGAAATTAAGACGTGCAGAAGTGATCAGGACTTATTTTAGACAGCAGTAGTGTAGACTTCTGGGAACAAAATATATTATTAGAACGATCAAGTCAGGCATTTAATACATTAAATAATTAATCAGATGGCTAGATTAGCTTTAAAGTCTAGTGTTGTTAAAAAGCTTTTTGCTCTTTCCGGGAATCGGTGTGCATTTCCAGGTTGTAATGAGTGTATCATTGATGAATCTGGTATCATCGTTGGTGAAATCTGTCATATTGAAGCAGCAGAAAAAGGCGGAGCAAGGTATAATTTAAACTCTGACGATGAACATAGAAGATCCTTTGAGAATCTTATTCTAATGTGTGCTAATCATCATAAAAAAACAAATTATGCTGATAATTACACTGTCTCTAAATTAATTTCATACAAAAAAGAACACGAGGAAACGTTTGCAGATCGACAGTATAAAGTAGATAACAATATAGTTGAACGAATGATTAACAAAAATCAACAAATTATACGAAATGACAATTCTGAATCTCAGATCAATAATCAGGCAAATACTCAACATATTGGACAGCAAACAATAATTAATCATTATGGCAATAACGAAACTACAAGTGGGGGGGACAAAGTAAGAAAGAGTAATAAACGGATTGTTTTTGGACTTGTCTTTTTTGCTTTATTGTTTGCTGCTTACTACTTTAATACAGCCAGCCCAATGAACAATAATAAAGAGGCAGTTTATGAGTTTTTGGTCGACTATTTAAATAATATCAACGATACAAAGAATGCACACGATTTTTTCGCAGACAATGTAGAAAACTATATAATGACGACTAATGTTAGTCCTGACAGCATTAATAGCCTGAAAAGAGCAAATAATAAAAATTATGCCAATTCAAAAGCTACTATCAGGAAGGAGACATTAACGCTTTTTTCGAAGGAAAATAATATATGCTATTGGAGATTCTGGGGGAATTTTTCCTGCGATAGACCTTTATTACAACGATACCAAACTGGTACAGTGTATTGGGAGTTTGGTATAAATGAAGATCAAAAGATCACAAGTATCAAGCAAATTAAGCATAAAGAGAGTTACACTAAAAAATCGTTTTGATTATTTTTATATTGCTATGAACTCGTAGCAGAAGTGTTTTTTGACTGTATTATCTGAAGGATAAAAACACCACCATCTTATTGACTGTTTTCCTGGGAGGAATTGGAGCTCGTCGATTTTAGTTGAATCAGCCTCTATACGAGGATTGCTCTGTCTGATCTTTTACTGGATCTATATTCCATTTATCATTGGGTTGTTGATTTTTTAGAGATCAGTTATGTTGGATGAAAAGAAACAGGGGATCGAGTGTAAAACCCAATCCCCCGTCGTATTTCCATTACAGGAATATCAGTTTCTCTGAATTCCTTATTTTATCTTCTGGATTTTTTTCGTTTCCGTTCTTCCGCTGCTATAGCGGATAAAGACGTTGTAAACTCCCGAAGCAAAATCGTTGTCAAACTGGATGCTGTTCTCTTTTCCTGAATAAACGATAGAACCCATCATATTGAGAATTGTGATGTTTTCAATATTCTCTTCTACTACATCGTTTGCTGAAAAGAAATCCATGTCATCGGCCGATATTCTGGCATTTGAACAAAGTGTTACAGTTTTGCAATAGGAGGTATAATAGGGCGCTCCACTATAACCTACTCCCACGCAAACCTGTGAAGTTACAAAGTTCGGACCGGTCTGGATATTGACAGCGTAAGGCGTTCCGGCTACAGGGCTAATACTTTGGGTAGCGCCGTTTACCCACCAGGAGTAATTGGTTGCATTTACACGCTTTGAAGGATCGAGGGTAAAGCTTATAGCCGTATTTTTCGATGCGCAATCGGGACCTGCAATATCCCCTACAGGGATAGGAGGAGCGGTCACTACAACGGTAATAGAAGTCGAAGTGGTACTCGCTCCACTGTTGTCGGTGGCTCTTGCAGTGATGGTATAGGTGCCTGCCGCTACGTTTGTCCAGTTAAAACTGTAAGGAGCGGTGGCATCTGATCCTAGTAAGGTGGTACCGTTGTAAAACTGTACGTTGCTTATTGTACCGTCGCTGTCGGATGCCGTAGCGCTGAGGGTGATTGATGCCGGAGCCGTATAGCTTGCATTGTTGGCCGGAGCGGTGAGACCTACAGTGGGTGGTACATTTGGAGTTACAGATGCAGAAGAGAAGGTTACATAGTTGATGTTGAACCAGCTTGCATCCATTGCAATTCTCATTATTTTTTCCCCTGCCGAAAGACTGAGGTTAGGAATCGTGACGGTTTGGAATGTCTGCCAGTCGCCGGTATTGGGAACGGTTATGGCTCCGGATATATTTACACCGTCCAGTTCGATATGGAAAGAACCGCCGCTGTTGGCACTGGCCACTCTTGCTTCCAGGGTATAGGTGCCTGCCGTTACGTCAACTGTATATTCCAGCCATTCACCCTGTGCAATCCATCCTACATTATATCCTCCGCCGGTATCGGCAGTAGTTTCAATGTCTACATCATCGGTACGGTAAGCATTACCAGCGTTGCCTGCGGTAGTTTCGTTGAAGGATACACCTTGTCCTCCTAAGTCGTAGTTTTCTGCTTCTATTTTACCTGGGATTGGCCATGGAGTACCTCCGTAGGGTGTTTGGGCCACAGGAGCTGTGGTCACAGTGATTGTAATCGCTGTAGAAGTAGTGATGGCCCCGGAGTTATCAGTAGCTCTTGCAGTGATGGTGTAAGTCCCTGCTGCTATGTTTGTCCAGTTGAAACTGTAAGGAGCGGTGGCATCTGTTCCTAAAAGTGTGGATCCGTTCAAGAACTGAACATTGCTTATGGTACCGTCTGCATCGCTGGCGTTGGCGGTGATAGTCACCGTAGCCGGAGCGGTAAAGCTGGCATTGTTTGCCGGAGCGGTGATACTCACAACAGGAGGAGTATTGGTATTGGTGCACGAACCAAAGGAAGCCGGGGCCGGGCAACAAGACAAGCTTGGACGAGATGCCAGATATTGTTTTAGCCAGGTCATTGCAGGACGATCGCCGTTTGGATTGGCGCCGTAGTTTGGACTGTACAAAATACCGCTGTCGGTACCGCCTGGTCCGTTGTTCCCATTTCCATTCAGCCACGTAGTACCTTGTACATAGCCCCAGAGCGTGATCCCAGCCACACGTTCATGTTCCCAGGCTACCGGGATCAGTGTGGAATATACTGCTTGTTGCTTTGCTTCGTTTGGATTGGCGTTCTGGTCAAATTCGGAGATGTGCATCGGCAACCCTGTTTTGGTCCAGATCTCATCGATACAAGTTTTGAAATTGGCCGCAGTCAGGTTGTCTACCCCATGGCATTGAAGTCCTATTCCGTCGATCAGGTTTTTCCTTCCGTCGGTAAGGTTAGGAGCGTTCTTGATGGCGTTGGACATTGCAATATAAGGAGCACGGCAATTGTTCCAGTTCATTTCAACATTGTATTCGTTGATCAGTAGAGTGGCATCCGGGAAATATTTTCTGGCTAACTGAAAGCACCAGATGGCCCATCCGTATTGGTTATTTATATCTGCGGCATTGACTGGCTCTGCCTGATAGCCTGCTGTGAGTGCGGCTTTCATGTTGCCCGGCATCGCTGTGTTTACAGGTTCGTTCAATACGTCGATCATGTTCAGGCCGCCCATCGGAGTATAGTGGGTCGAACAAGCCTTGATGAAGTCATGGATGGAAGCCGTCAGCGTAGCAGTACTTGCCGAAGAAACCCATCCGGGAGTCTGCGATCCCCAGACAAGCGTGTGAAATTTAAATAAGCCATTGTTGTTTTTGGCCCAGTTGTATGCCACATCGGAGGTACCGAAGTTGTACACTCCTTTGGTCCCTTCAATAGAAGCCCATTTGGATCCATTTTCAGCGGTAGCCTGGTTCCAGTACGTATTATAATCACTACGCACACTGTTTTGGATGATATTACCAAAGTATTTTCCCTTACATTTAGCAAGCTGGGCATGTACGCTTGTGACAGATAACAGGAAAATGAAGATTAACGAAAGGCAGAGGTTGTTTCGACGTGAGTAATGTGTGTTCATAATTCATTCATCGGGTTTAAAATAGTGTTTAAAATAATTTTTTAAAAATGATAAGGTGCTGATAAGACTAGCAAATGTTAGTGTAAAAATACTAGCAGGTAAAAGGCCGTTTTATATCATCATACCTTAATTCTAGCCCACTACGAAGAGAAAGGAGGGAAGTAAACAGCAGCGTGAAAAATAATTTAAAATAAGTCTCCGCTTATAGTACACTAAATGTTAAAATACCAGCATATCCTGGAATCCGTGGCTTGTCCCCTGACCACTGCCGTCAACTTTATATTAAACGGTAAAGCTCTGATAGGACAATACAACCTCTCCCTGCCCCCTCCGCTCACGCTTAAAATCCATCGCACAAGGGGGAGATAGTATTTTTACCATGTGTGATTTAATAACCGAAGCATTTCCCCCTTGTGCGGCTGTTCGTGCGCTGGTGGAGGGGGCAGGGGGAGGTTATTCCTTAAGTTGACCGCTATGATCCCCTGGCAAGACACGGGTATGAAGCACTTGACTACATCCGGATACTCAATTAATCTAAAACTCCCATCTGCCCTGTAGCTCAAAGGCATTGTCATTGAGCTGAACAATACTGGTATTTACCGAGTATGAAAAGTAAAAGGAGAAACGGGAACTTCCGATCCGGATTTTTTTGATGCCTGCTATCCCGCCGATTCCCCGGAGGTAAGAATAGTTTATTCCTGCCTCAAATTTTTCCTGGATCTCAAAAATGGTAGCAAGGGTAAAATAAGCAGGGAGCTGTTTCTGGAGTTTTGAATAAAGGTGTGTATGGATTTTTAAAAAAGGATTGACTGTAAAGAAATACCTTGCGGTAAAATTGTAATAACTCTGTAGAAGAAAAACCTGGTTGACGGGTTGAATTTTTTGATTGAAAAACTGTTGCATTGAAATCCCCAGTGATAATTTTTTGCGCAAGTACCAGATTCCTGCATTCCCATTGGGAGCCCAGGCGGATCCTCCGGCACCGGATTGGGAAGTGCTGAAGGCATAATTGATAAACCCTGCCGAAATACCTGCTGAGAGCGAAGCGTGGTTCGAAATTTTGCCACGCCAGGAATATCTTCCCGTAAGCCTGCTTTTATGTATAAAATCCCCTTCCTTATTGGTGATTGCCTGGATGCCGAAAAAGTGAAAAACATTTTTTCCGGAAGCCTTCCGCAGGTCGAGATCCATGTAGAGCTTGGATACTCCCTGGAACAGTCCTGTCTGGGCCTTATTGCCTACGTTGGCGCTGAACGTATACGAACTGTCAGCGTTGGCCGGATTGACCAGGTAGTAGTTGTTATAAAACTGGTCGAAATAGTCGGAGAAAGAAAAAACGGACTGCGTTGCCCCCGGATGAGGGAGCAGTACAAGACAAAGTAAACCCAGAAGGCTTAATTTTGCAGGCATTTTCTTTGTTTTTTTGCTTATATTTTTATATAATTTATTGATATTTTACTATTTTAAATAATGTGAAACTACTGTTTACTTTTTGAATTTCAAATCGTAGAGATATAAAACTGTGAAGCCAACTGATTTTAAAATCATTGAAAGCATCCGTCAGGGAAGTAATGATAAGGCATTGGCCTATTTGTACGATAAGCCTTTGCAAAAAATACGGAAATATATTCTCAGTAATAATGGAACGAGAGAAGATGCCAATGATGTATTTCAGGATGCGGTAGTGATCTTGTTCAACCAGGTGAGAAAAGATAAATACAAAGAAAAGTTCGAAATAGAAGGTTTTCTTTATTCGGTGGCGAGGAATCTGTGGATTGATAAAATGAGAAAAGAAAAAAGAAAAGTAACTGATGCAGCCTTCGTCAGTAATGATCTCTCCGATTTCAACGACCATCTGAATGATTTAATTGTAAAAGAAAAGTCTGCGGCTTTGCGTACAGTTTTTGACAGGCTTGATGAGAAGTGCAGGAAAATTCTGCTGTACGTGATTTACGAAAAACGTAGCATGAAAGAGATCAGTCAAAAAATGGGCTACAACAATGAAAATGTAGCGAAAACCAACCACTATCGCTGCAAGCAGTATCTTTCAAAGATGGTCAAGGACGATAAGGAACTATTAAATTTATTAAAGAATTGAACGAGGAGTTGCGCATATTTGACCTGATCGAAAGATATTATCAGGGTGTTCTCTCCGAAGAAGAAAAACGGGCGGTAGAGTTACGCGCACAGTCGGATTCTGCATTTGCAGAATATTTGGCCTTACACGGTTATTCCAAGGCGCTTGTAGAAGCCGCTGGCTTCGATATGCTTCGCCAGCAAATGACCCGGGACCTGGCTGGTATAGAGCTGAAACGGACCCGTTGGAAATGGGCTGCCAGTATTGCAGCGGCTTTGCTGGTCTTGTCCGCGCTGGTATATGTTATGAAGATCTGGAAGACAAGAAAAAAAGAAATTTCTCTTGTACTCGAGCAGAAAGAAATTTTTGCAGGCAAAGAGAAAACAGAAAATACTACTATTGTCCTATCCGTTTATCCGGACCGAGTAAACAATGTGCACAGGGTAAAAAGTTTGGAACAGAAAAAAGAAGATCTGGTCATTGATTCCGGGTTCGTATTTAGCGGAGCACCTGTTTTCGTGCAGCCAGTCGATTCATCCGGACAAATGGAAACAAGAGCCTCGCAAGAACCAAAGAATATACCAACGGAAAATATAGAAACTAAAGTTTCCTTGAAATGTAATTTGTCTTTTCATCCTATTGTTTCTCCGGCTTGTAAAGGTAAGGAGGATGGAGTTATCCGGATTGAATCGGGAAGTGTTTCCGGCGGTAAAAAGCCATATCGGTTTTCAGTTCAGACCAGTGGTTCTTTGGAAGAAGGAATTTTAGAAGGCTTGAGTAAAGGCAATTACAATGTGATCATGGTTGATGCGGACGGTTGCCGTACTATCCGGGAAGTGACGGTATATGAACGCAGTTGTACTCTGCGTAAGTCTTATAGTTTTAATCCGGATTATGGAGAAAAATGGAGTCATGTTTTTACTGGGAACGAACATAGTTCCGGCAATTTTACTATTTACAACAGGGGAGGAATAGTTATAGTTAAAGGGAGTTTTGCAGAAAACAATCCTGCCGAGTGGTATGGCATCAATACGCAGGGAATGGTAATGGAAGCAGGCTTGTATGTATGTGTGCTGGAATATTCTGGCGGGGAAACAGAAACAATCGAAATTTCGATCATTCGATGAGTAATTTGGAAACGGACACGATAGCGGTATACTTTAGGAAAGGGAGAAATTTTTTTATAGCCCTTACCGTTTTGTTGTTGTTATCATTTAAGTCATTTGCACAAACGTATGTTTTACCCGATACAAGCCTTCGGAACAAGCTCCTGGCTTCTTATCCTTTTGTGATGACAGGCAACCAGCTGAATATAACAGCGGCCGGAAATATGCTGGGGGCATTGGACCTGAGTAATTCCAATATCAGGAATGCTGACGGGATCCAGTATTTTGAAAGGATTAATTCGCTTAATCTGAACTCAAATCAGTTGGATAGTATCCCGGATATTTCTGCGCTTACATTATTGAGAGCAATTTATCTTTCCTATAATCGTCTGACCTCTGTTCCTTCGCTGGAGCCTTTTCCCAACTTGTTTGATTTTCAGGTTGCCTATAACCAACTTACGAGCCTTCCTTCTTTTGAGGCCAATTTGGGGCTCATTTTTTTATATTGCCAGAATAATAAGCTTACCACATTGCCCGATATCTCGATGTTGACCAACCTTAAAGTATTGGATATCGGGGAAAATAATTTCGGCCAATTGCCCGATCTTTCTCCTTTGGCTAATCTGGAGGAACTACATGTGCACAATACAGGTATTGATACAATCATCGGACTTGCTTCGCTTGGTAAGCTCACTGTTTTATATGCCTGGGAAAATCATCTCCGGGATGTTTCGGGCCTTGATACGAATACGACTTTAATGATCTTCCAGGTATTTAATAATGATCTTAAAAAGCTTCCTGTTTTGTCTAATAAGTCATCATTGGTAAGTGTAAGTTTTATAAATAATTATCTTACGTTTGAAGATCTGCTTCCTCTGACCTCGTTGCCTGGTTTTATTTCTTTTGCGTACAATCCTCAAAAACCTTTACCTCTTGCTTCACAGACTGTCAGGTTGAAAGAAAGTTTCACGTTTGGGCTTCCTATTGATCAGGGTGTTTCGGGTAATCTTTACACATGGTACAAAGACGATCATATTTTAACCACCAATCAAACCGGTATTTTCTCAGTCCCGTCTGCCGCCTATGCTGATTCAGGG
>CAYTGJ010000039.1:28309-33150 GCA_964437245.1 uncultured Chitinophagaceae bacterium | reverse complement strand
TAAAAAATAAACACTGGCCCCTACCCCTGCATACAGGATCGGCATTTTCCAGTATTTCCTGTTATAAGCCTGACCCGCTCCGGGTAACACCAACGCCAATAGAAGTGCTTTTTTAGGATGCGAAAGTTCTTTACGCTCTTTTTTAACGATCGTCATCGTGTCCCGTACAGGACGAAGAAGGGGCGAAACAGGAGTGGCCTGCAGAATCACCGTATCTGCTTCCATCAACGTTTGTATACTATCCGGTTGCTGGGCAATCACCGAATGGGGAATGCTTACGCTCCACCATAAAAAAATTGCGACAGCTATTAATTGAAATTTATTCATTTCAGTCTTAAGTGCTGTCGCAAATTAGCCAAATTTTCCTTTTTTAACTAAACTATATCAGTAGACTATAAAAGTCTGATACTCTTGAAAGTCCTGAGATTACAAATGAACGTTCAGAATATCCAGTATCCTGTTGAGGTCTTCCACTGAGACAAACGGGATCTTTATTTCGCCTTTATTTCCGTCTTCTCCTTTTACCCCCACTTTGGTTCCGAAATGAGAAGAAAGCTTCGATTGCAATTGCTGTAATTCTGCATTGATATTTTTAGCAGCGGGAACTTCCTTAGAAGGAGTTTCTTTTTTCTCCTTCCCTTTTCCTAACGCTCTCACCAGTTCTTCCACTTTACGTACGGAAAGATCTTCTTTTTCTATTTTTCTGAAAATTGAAAGCTGATCTTCTGTATTTTCAATATTAATCAGGGCTCTGGCGTGTCCCATTGAGATCTCATCATCACGCAAAGCAGCCTGTATATCGGGCGGAAGTTTAAGCAGACGCAGATAATTATTAACGGTCGTTCTGTTCTTTCCTACTTTCTCTCCCAATTGTTCCTGTTTAAGGCTGAATTCAGTAATCAGACGCTGATAGCTGAGGGCAACCTCCATAGCATTCAGGTCTTCACGCTGAATGTTTTCGATCAGGCCCATTTCCAGCATCTGCTCATCATTGGCAGTACGCACATAGGCAGGTACCAGCTTCAGATTCGCCAGCTTGGACGCTTGCCATCTTCTCTCTCCGGAAATCAGTTGGTATTTCCCCTCTGATAATTTACGTACCGTGATCGGTTGTATGATGCCATGCACCTTGATCGACTCGGAAAGTTCTTTCAGTGCTTCCTGATCAAAATGCGTTCTAGGCTGAAAAGGATTGGCCTCAATACTTTCTATTGGAATTTCGTTGATATTACTGGTTTCCGAAGGGGCTTTTTCGTTTTTTACTTTTTCAGAATCTTTCAAAAGGGCATTCAATCCCCTTCCCAATACAGGCCTTTTTGCTGTCATTGTCATGTGGTAAATGTTTTAAATAAATCGGTTTAGTTCTTTTCGTCTGGCTCGGGGCTACTCTCTGATGACGGGGCCGCTTTTCAAGCGCTTACAGCAACTTTATTACGCTCCAGGATTTCGTTGGCCAGATTCAAATAGCTGATCGCTCCCTTACTGTCTGCATCGTGTGCAATGACCGGCAGACCGAAACTCGGAGATTCACTCAACTTTATATTTCTTGGAATAATGGTCTCAAAAGCAAGGTCCTGAAAATGATTACGTACCTCTTCTACTACCATATTGCAAAGGCGTACACGCTGATCGTACATTGTCAGCAACACTCCTTCTATTTCAAGGGCAGGGTTAAGACTGTCCTTTACAATCTTAATGGTATTCATCAACTGGGCAATTCCTTCCAGGGCAAAATATTCACACTGTACCGGAACTAATACCGAATCACTGGCACAAAGGGCATTGACGGTGATTAATCCCAGGGATGGATTACAGTCTATAATAATAAAATCATACTTATCTTTTACAGAAGCCAGCGAATTGCGCATACGCATCTCACGATTTTCTATGTTGATCAGTTCTATTTCTGCTCCCACAAGGTCAATGTGAGCAGGTAAAAGGTCAAGATAATTGATATTGGTTGTAGTCACCAATCCTATTGCTTCCATTCCGTCTACCATACATTCATAGATACTTTTTTCGATCGTCTTAGGATCCAGTCCCAAACCAGAAGTAGAGTTCGCCTGCGGGTCTCCATCTACTAAAAGGGTTTTGAATTCCAGTGCTGCAAGACTGGCGGCAAGGTTGATGGCGGTGGTGGTTTTACCCACTCCTCCCTTTTGATTCGCAATAGAAATGATTTTACCCATGTTAATTTCTTACTGTTTGCCTTTTGGTATGTTAAGTTATCTTAAATGATCTCCCTTATTGAGAACACTAAATTAATAGATCAGCAGGGATAATCTGGAAACGTGGAACGTTTGTTTTAAACATGTTATGATGAAAGGCTGTGGATAAAAAGTTAATTAACTGAAAAAAAACACCTTACCAGCAACATTCTCCCTACTACAAAGGCACATCAGGCAAGTGTTCCACGAAGTATTTCCAGGACAGCTATTTCCGGGAAGCGTTGTTTGCAGTTGAGTTTTCTCAAAACGAAAAGGCTCTGCCTGGATTAACCAGCAGAGCCTTTTTGTTTTGGGTCGGACGACCGGTTATTTCTTTTTCTTTTTAATTTCTTCCTGAGCTTTCATAGCCTCGTTCAGGCGTTGCATAAACGGAGACTTTTTCACATTTCCGCTCTGATAGTTCTTTCTGTTATCTTCCAGCTTGGCCCGCAGCGCATCCTCATCTACGAAACGCTTAATGATCAACTGCTGAGCAATTGTCGCCAGGTTGGATACGAAATAGTAGAAACTTAATCCTGCCGGGAACGAGTTCAGAACAAACATAAGAATAAGCGGCATGGCATAGGATACCGTTTTCATCGGCCCCTGCACAGCAGTACTCATCTGATTGTTAAACCAGGTATAAACTAGCGTGGAGATCGTCATCAGCAAGGTAAAAAGACTGATATGATTGTCCAGTACATTCCAGCCGAAGATCATGAAACTTTCTTTCCAGGTAATCACCGCATCATACGTAGAAAGGTCATTGGACCATAAAAACGGCTGCTGACGCAGTTCAATCGCATTCGGGAAAAAAGAGAACATTGCAAATAAGATCGGCATCTGCAACAGTACAGGAATACATCCGCTCAGAGGATTGATCCCTACTTTCTGATACAATTGCATTTGCTCTCCCTGTACTTTCTGCATATCATCCCCGTATTTGGCCTTGATCTCATCCAGTTCAGGTTTCATTACCTTCATTTTAGCCATCGAGATGTATGACTTATAAGAAAGCGGCAACAAAATAAGTTTCAGCAGCAATACCAGGATGATAATGATAATTCCATAATTACCAATAACTGCTTCCAGCAGGTGAAATACCGGGATCACCACAAACCGGTTGATCAGGTTGATCACAGGCCATCCAAGGTTCACATTGTCCTCAAATCCTTCTGCAACTTTTTTACAAACCCCAAACTCATTCGGCCCAAAGAAATACTGATAATTTCCTTTGCCTGACACAAGATCTCCATAAGGCAACAATACGGAAGCATCCAGCTCCTTGATATTCGTGGAATCATCTCCCCGTATACGAGAGGCCACGGTAGCTCCGGCAAAATTGTTTTTGGCAATAATAGCAGAGTTGAAAAACTTCTGCTTCATGTTAATCCATTTTACAGGGGTCTCCAGCTTTTCAGACTCGTCGCTGCGGGAAGCTTCCGGCAGATAATCAAACCCGTCTGCTACGGTATAATAGTTGACCGTAGAGCGATCCCGGCTTTGGTTAATGTCATATTCAATCTTCTGAAGATTGTTTTCCCATAAAAAAGTAACCGGAGTGTTTTTAACCACTCTTTCCAATCCTATCCACCGGATATCATAATCCAATTGGAATCCTTCCTTCGGAAGTACAAAAACATGTTCTACATATTTTCCTTCTTCTACCGGAAGACGGAACACCGCCGACTGCGTAGTGTCTGTTTTACTGACCTGGCCTGTAAAATAAAGTTCAGACAGATCAATTTCACGGTTGTCCGCAGTAGACACTTTCAATGATATCTTACTACTGGTTTCATTCACCAGATATAAAGGGCGCTTGTCATAGGTATAGTAATCCTTAAGCAACACCTTTTTTATATTTCCTCCTTTGGTCGAAAGGGTTACCTGCAGGTTCTGGTTTTCCAGTACCAGTTCTTCCTCCTTACCATTTCCTCCGGCAGCAAACACTCCGTATTTTTCTCTGGTTTCTTTGGTCAGTGCCGAGTCAGAAAGTACGACAGAGGGCTGATCTTCTACCGGAGAAGCCGGGAGAGCATTCGTGATAGCAGTACTGTCAATAAGAGGGAGGGTTTGAGGTTGAGGTTCCTGTCCGAAGAAAAAGACATACGCCATAAAAAGTACGCCTATCAACGTGAACCCAATAATCTGATTTCTATCCATTGTATTTACTTCAATCTTCTAATTAGTCAATTATTTATTAAATGAATTTTCCAATGCGGCCTTTACAAATTTCACAAAAAGAGGATGTGGATTCAAGGCTGTACTTTTCAATTCCGGATGGAACTGTACTCCTATAAAATAAGGATGTTCTTTGATCTCTACTATCTCCACCAGGTTCCCGTCCGGATTTATACCGGAAGGAATCATTCCTGCTTTCACATATTTATCGATGTACTTGTTGTTGAATTCAAAACGATGACGGTGTCTTTCAGAGATCTTGCTTTTGCCATAGATGGAATACGCCTTCGTGCCTTTCGCAATTTCACAAGGATAAGCTCCCAGACGCATCGTTCCTCCTTTTTGAGTTACTTTTTTCTGCGCCTCCATCATGTCGATTACTGGATTAGGAGTCTGTGGATCGATTTCTGCGGAATTGGCATCTTTAATGCCCACCACGTTCCGTCCAAACTC
>CAYTGJ010000039.1:1938-28299 GCA_964437245.1 uncultured Chitinophagaceae bacterium | reverse complement strand
AACGGGATTTTGTTTTCCCTGGCATACTTTACCGCCAGTATCTTTCCTTCCAATCCTCTGGATCCAAAACCCGGAGCTACCAGTATTCCTTCCGAAGCCCCCAGATTGGCTTCCACGTTTTCCTCTGTCAGGTGTTCAGACTGCACCCATTTCAGTCTTACCTTGCATTCGTTTTCTACTCCTGCATGTACAAAAGACTCTGCAATGGATTTATAGGCATCCGGCAGCTCGACATATTTTCCGACTACGGTGATCTTTACTTCACGCGAAGGATTTTTCAGTTTTCCCAAAAACAGCTTCCATGACTCCAGGTCCGGTTCGTTTTTATGCGCCAACTTCAGTTTCGCCAATACACGCTCGTCCAGTTTCTCTTTCTTCATCAGCAATGGTACATCGTAGATGGACTCTGCATCGATCGACTCGATCACTGAATTTACGTTGACGTTGCAGAACAGCGCTATTTTCTTTCTAAGATCGTTGTTTACAGGATATTCCGAACGACATACCAGGATATCCGGCTGAATACCGGCCTCCGACAACATTTTCACTGAGTGTTGGGTAGGTTTGGTTTTTAACTCTCCGGCTGCTTTCAGGAACGGCAACAGCGTGAGGTGAATCACCAGGGTATCGTTAGGAGCCATTTCCCAACGGAACTGTCTTACAGCTTCCAGGAAAGGAAAGGATTCAATATCTCCTACCGTTCCTCCGATTTCTGTAATAATGATATCATATTCTCCGTTTTCGGAGAGCAATTGAAAATTCTTTTTGATCTCATCTGTAATGTGAGGAACCACCTGCACGGTCTTTCCTAAGAACGCTCCTTCTCTTTCTTTGGAGATCACATTATGATATATTCTTCCGGTCGTAATATTATTGGACTGAGAAGTGGCAATATCCAAGAACCGCTCATAGTGGCCAAGATCCAGATCTGTTTCTGCACCGTCGTTGGTCACATAACATTCTCCATGCTCATAGGGATTGAGCGTACCCGGATCGATGTTAAGATATGGATCAAATTTCTGGATTGTTACCCTGTACCCTCTCGCCTGCAATAGTTTAGCCAAAGAAGCTGCTACTATACCCTTACCTAAGGAAGAGGAAACCCCACCTGTTACGAAAATATATTTTACCGAAGACATAATTTATTTGTATATGAAAAATGAGCATGTGATTTTGGATTTTTCACACTTCATTTACGGGATACAAACCTACATGAATTCGTGTTAAAACACAAAGAAAAGTAAGATATTGGCATTTCCTTCAAAACTGTTGATAACTATAGCACCCGAAAAGCCACTGACAGAAAGTTAAATTACTGCAAATGAGGTAAATTTGTACTTTAGTAATATTTCAGATCAAGAAGTACGGAATAAGATTTAATGGAGCTTACATCTATAGAAAAAGAAATCACACAAGCAGCCGAAGCACTCAAGGCAGGTGAAACCATTTTATACCCCACAGATACGATATGGGGACTTGGCTGCGATGCTACTCAATCGGAAGCTGTCAAAAAAATATACCAGATAAAAAAAAGGGAAGACAGCAAAGCGCTCATAATCCTCCTCGACGATCTTAACAAACTCAATGATTATGTGGTCAAGGTTCCTGATATCGCCTGGGATATTGTAGAATATTCTGAAATCCCGCTCACCGTCATTTATCCGAAAGGGAAAAATGTCGCTCCCGAATTACTGGGAGAAGACGGTTCCATTGCAATCCGGGTGACCAAAAATAATTTCTGCCAGAAGCTGATCCGGAAGACCGGAAAACCATTGGTATCCACTTCTGCCAACATCAGCAACGAACCGTTCGGAGGGAATTTTTCGGATATCAAAGAAGAGATCAAAACACAAACAGGCTACATTGTCAACTACAGACAGGAAGAGAAGAACAGCGTTACTCCTTCCCGCATCATACAACTGGGACTGGACGGTGAAATTAAATTTATAAGGAAATAAATCCGTTTTCGTAAAAATACATCAAAAGACCTGTACATATCATCCGCTACTGAGGAATGCATCTGTGACAGGTCTTCTTGTATTTCCTCTTTGCTTCAATTTACTTCCTCCTCTCCTCCTTTTTCCATATCTTGCACCACATTTAAACAATATTCATGAATTTTTCCGATCATCTGCATACTGATAAAGTTTTTGATATCCTGGCAAAAAGTGCCTCAGAAACGGGACTGGAAACTTATCTCGTAGGTGGCTATGTACGTGATCTTCTTTTGAAAAAGCCTTGCAAGGATATTGATGTAGTATGCGTAGGAAGTGGCATTGAACTGGCTATGCATGTAGCCAAAAACATCGGACCGGATACCCAGGTCTCTGTCTTCAAGAATTATGGCACGGCCATGCTTCGCTATAAAGACTGGGAAGTGGAATTTGTAGGAGCAAGAAAAGAATCCTACAACCGGAACTCCCGCAACCCGATCGTAGAAAACGGTAGCCTGCAGGACGATCAGAACCGCCGTGACTTTACCATCAATGCACTTGCCATCAGCCTGAATTCCTCTACCTTCGGGGAGTTGTCAGATCCTTTTGGTGGAATAGACGACCTGAAGAAAAAAAGTATCCGGACTCCCCTGGACCCGGACATTACGTTCTCCGATGATCCTCTACGGATCCTTCGGGCTATACGGTTTGCCACTCAGTTGAACTTTGATATAGAACCGGAAACGTTTGAGGCTATTTCTAGAAATAAGGAACGGATCTCCATCGTTTCCATGGAACGGATTTCTACCGAGCTGAATAAAATTATTATGACCCCGAATCCTTCCTATGGGTTCAAGCTGCTATTTCACTCCGGTCTGTTACAACTGATTTTCCCGGAGCTTTGTGCTTTACAAGGAGTAGAAACAATTGACAATAAATCTCATAAAGACAATTTTTACCATACGCTCCAGGTACTCGACAATGTAAGCAAAGAATCTGACGATCTATGGCTGAGATGGGCAGCCATCCTGCACGACATTGCCAAACCTGCTACCAAACGATTCAACAAAAAAGTAGGCTGGACCTTCCACGGCCATGAAGACAAAGGAGCAAGAATGGTTTCTGGTATTTTCAGAAGATTAAAATTACCGCAGAATGAGCACATGCGTAAAGTGGAAAAACTTGTGCGTCTTCACCTCCGTCCGATAGCCCTGGTAAAGGAAAGTGTTACCGACTCGGCCGTACGACGCCTTCTTTTTGAAGCCGGAGAAGACTTTGAAGACCTGATGAAACTCTGCCGAGCCGATGTTACTTCCAAAGACAATAACAAAGTGATGCGTTTCCTTAAAAATTTTCAACAGGTCGAATTAAAAGCTAAGGAAGTAGAAGAAAAGGACAATCTCAGAAATTTCCAGCCGGTTTTTTCAGGAGAAGAGATCATGAAGCTTTTTGACCTGAGTCCTTCCAGAACTGTAGGTGAACTTAAAATAGCACTCCGGGAAGCTATTTTAGACGGGGAAATCAAAAATACTTACGAAGAGGGGTTGGCTTTTATAGTAAAAACAGGGGCAGAAAGATTTGGCCTACTCAAAAAATCATAACCTAATCCTCTGAAAAATTAAAATCCGATTATTTTTACATAAGTAATGCCCTCAGAAGAACTTTTTTCCTCAAAAGGGCATTTATATACCACCAACCAACTATAAACATAATTAAATACTCAAAAAAGAAGCTACTATAGCGAGTGACTCAGTGATAGCAAGAAAAAATACCCGCCATAGTAGCTTTAATAAGCCTGTCAAGATCAGGTTACCCCAATCTTAACCTTCAGATAAAAAAATATTAAAAAATATTTTTTACAGTCATTACAGGCTGCATATCTTTATATAACATTCATTATATCAGATATTTATATTTTCGATAAGACAAAGATACTCGAAAGAACCATGCAAGTAAATGACTCATTTGCGTCATTTTTCACCTATTTTTAATATATTTACATATAAGTGGCAGTACAACACAATTTGAGTTATTCTCGTAAAAACGTTCAATGGTTGATACTTTAGTAAAATTATTGCAGGCAAATAGATCACCGGAAACAACCGATGGTTTAACGGACCTTGTAAAAGGCTACGAAGAATTTGAGCGTGTATGCAGCATGTGGAATACCTATATCTACATGTATGATTATAATCTGGACAAATACATCTACATAAGTCCTTCTTTTTGCAGCTACCTCGGACTAGGCTATACGACCACCCTTACCGATGGATTTGACAGCATTTCCTCCCTGATCCATCCGGATGACCTGTTGATACTGGAGAATAGGCTATTCCAAAAAATCACCCACTTCCTGACCTCTATCTACGATCAGGAAACAGAAGAAAAACAACGCTATAAATTCAGCTACAATTTCAGGCTTCGTAAGAAAGACGGGACTTATACCAGTATGTCGCTCGTTTCAAAGATCATCTCCTTTAATAAGAAAGGAAAGATACTGCTCGACTTTGGAATGATCACCCCTGTAAATCATATTTTACAATCCGACAAAATATTCCTGAATATTTCCAAGTCTATCAACGACCTCGATTACGAAACTGTTTTACAGGAAGAATATAATCCTGAAGCCACTACAGGACTCAACTTAACAGAAAGAGAACTGGAAATCATTCATCTGCTAAAACAAGGAATGGACAGCAAAGAAATGGCAAACCATCTTTGTCTGAGCGAACATACCGTACGAAATCACAGAAGAAATATTTTAAAGAAAACCAATACCAATAAAGTGACCGAATTGTTATCTCTGCTTAATAAGATGGGATTATAACGTTGCAATGATCT
The DNA here is from genome assembly GCA_964437245.1 of uncultured Chitinophagaceae bacterium. Classification (GTDB taxonomy): domain Bacteria; phylum Bacteroidota; class Bacteroidia; order Cytophagales; family Cytophagaceae; genus JANYCO01. Next base: position 23,524 of record CAYTGJ010000039.1, on the reverse strand, counting down.
ACACAAGACATTTAAAAGCTCTGTCATATTTTGGACAGAGCTTTTTTCATTTACGTTCAGTATACTAACCAGAAGTCATCTCCAAAACAATATAGCAAGTTCTGAAAACCGATTGCCTGGTTCAGACAAATTGTTTTTATTCTTCTTCTCTATCAGGATCATCATTTCATCCGGTATCCTGGTTCTGATAATAATTTAAAAGCGGGTATTATTACCTTAAATTTATCCCTTATATCTCACCGGCATTTCCTATCTTTAATCGAAAGACATCTCTGTATTCCTGAAGTATGACCAATATCAAAAAAAATAAATTTCTCACAGCCGAATGGCGTAACCTCATCTTGGCCAATTACCCTGTAGACCCGGAAGTCCTGCTTCCATACCTCCCCAAAGGTACAGAGCTCGATTTCTACAACGATATTTGTTACGTAAGTCTTGTAGGTTTTATGTTTCTTAATACAAAAGTACTTGGAGTATCCGTTCCCTTCCATAAAAATTTTGAAGAACTGAATCTCCGGTTTTATGTAAAAAGAAAAACTCCGGATGGCTGGAGACGCGGAGTTGTTTTTGTAAAAGAAATCGTTCCCCGGTTTGCAATTGCTTACACCGCCCGTACTCTTTATCGAGAACCTTATACTGCGATGCCGATGAAACATGAGTTTATTCCTTCGGATAATACGATACATGTTGCCTACTATTTTCAACATGAAAATTTTTGGAACAAAATGTCTGTCGTTGCCGAAACACCTTCTTTTCCTATTGCTCCCGGATCGGAAGAAGAATTTATTACCGAACATTACTGGGGCTACAACCGGTATTCAGAAAATAGTACGATGGAATATGAAGTAGAACATCCTTCCTGGAAAATTCATAAGGTCCTTGATTCTAATTTCCATATCCGTTACCAGCAATTATATGGAGCCAATTTTGCTCCGGTACTTCAGACAAAACCACTCTCTATCTTTCTTGCAGAAGGATCGGAAATATGTGTACGCAAAGGAGAAAAAATAATATTTTAAACTGATTCGGAAGAGGGACATCCGCAATAACAGATAATCTGAATATATCGTTTAACTATTATAAATATTCAATTACCACAAAACAATTTGTTTCCATCCCTTCCGGGAATAAATACATACTCAAGAAATAAATCACGCTGCTCCTGATCTGACATCCTGAATTCGGAATCTTACGTCTTAAAACAAGCGTAAAATCTACCACCTGTAATCTATACTCATTTTAAATTTTGTTTTCTTTTCACCCACGTCATATAGAAGAAAGTAAATTCACAAAACTGAAAACAAATATTCATATTAGTAAAAATACGTATTTATAATTCTCGAAACATTTTTTATTGCTGTCTTACTTACTATTGTAACAACTTCGCTAAACTTTTTTTTCATTGTATCTACAATTTACTTTTACCTTGATTTAAGTATAAACACTTAAGAAATTTATAACTATGTTTCGAACTGAATACTCATAAAAAAGTTTTAAATTCAGTTTCTGTTTTTTAACACAACCCTATTACACTGTTGAACAAGACTCCTACCTGCTTACCAGGCCAGGTGGGTGACTTGTACAACTATAAAGTAATAGAAAGCCAAAAGCCAACAATTCTGTATGTCACACAAAACTGTAACCGTCCACACTACGGTTCCCTGAAGAGGTAACGGGGAATTAATAATTTTATCTCATTACTTAAACCTTATTTGCACTATGTTTAACTCTCAAATTCTGGATGTGGCCATCGGGCTGGCCTTAATGTTTTTATTTCAAAGTATTCTTATTTCGGGAATCAATGATCTGCTGATTTCCCTTTTTTCCGTACGCGGAAAAATCCTGAAAAACTTTCTTGTTTCGGCGCTGAAAACAAAAGATGCCAAGGATACTATTTTTGAAAAACTAAACAATACCTCTTTCATCAATAGCCTGAAGCGCAGTAAAAATTTCCCCTCTGAGATCACCGCAAAAAATTTCAGCGATGGCATTATTGATCTGATCATCAAAGAGGATACCGGCAAGGATAATTTCATTACTAAACTTCATCATAACATCAATCAACTACCCGATAGTGATTTCAAGGAGGTGCTCATCCGGAGACTGCAAGAGTCCGACATGAGTTACGAAAGATTCAAAACTTCGATTGAATCCTGGTACAATGAATACATGGACAATGTAAGCAAGTGGTATAAAAAAAGAATCACCTATGCTATTTATCTGTTTTCTTTTCTTACCACCGTTGCGCTCAACGTCGATGCTATTTTTGTCATGAATGAACTATGGAAAAATCCAAGTTTGCGCGAATCTGCTGTCACCATGAGCGAAAATGTTATCAAAAAAGAGTATAATGAAATCACTCAGAAGAAATATAATTCCCTGTTGACCGACAGCAGTAATCTCAAAGACACCATAAATGTTAACCTGACAAAAATTTCCGATAGTTATCAAAACCTGTACCTTCTGGACTTTCCTATTACCTGGGCCTATACATATCATATACAAAACAAAGAGAATGTCTCTATAGAAGAGAGAAGCTTATGGTTCAAAATCTGTTGGGCAGCCCGTCAGCTCTCTCTTGAAAAAATAATCGGATTTATCATCACCACTCTTGCAGTATCCATAGGTGCTCCCATCTGGTACGATCTGATCAGGAAACTTGTCGGTGCAAGAGAAACAATCAAAAAAAACCAGTCATCATGACATCATAAACAACTAAAGCAACCGTTATTAATTTCACACTACTAAACTTACACAACCAACATTCTTTATTAAGTTATGAAAAGCTACAACCAAAGAGTCGTTACCTATCTTTCAGAAAAGTATAAGCAAAAACTAGAAGAGTTTTGTGCCGACAGAGAAGAAAAAGAAGCATTGATCGTTAGAGAAATTTTAAAAGAGTATCTCGACACAATAGAAAAATACACTCCCGCTAAAAAGCCTTATCCCACAAAATAACATTATGAGGAAGCTTAATTTTCCTTTCTTTAATTTTTATACTAATCACCGGTCATGCTCTCCGGTGATTAGTACCTATCGTCAAAAGCAGGATACCATACATTGTCATGATCATAAGCCTCTATATGTAACGATAGGTAACACAATGATTCGTTTTTTTATCGTAAACAGGGTATCTAAAAATAACATCAAAATTTGTCCGGGACGATCTAAATACTTTTCCCCTCACGCCAGGTACATATTCCAACACCTTCGGATATTTAAATAAAATATACTGCAAAACAGGATCAGGCAACAGAATTACGAAATTCAAGTTTATCTTTCCATTTCTGACGCTCCCGGTGATCGAAAAAATCACGTAAAATCTCTCTTACTATCGTAGCTTCTTTCTCTTCCCTGTCTTTGCAAAGGATACGGAGCTTATCTTTATACTTTTCTGAAAGATAGGTAACGACTCTTTTGTTCTGAACTGCCATAACTGACCATTTACTAAGGTTAACTAGAAAAATTTATCCGGGATTGCTCAATCCGACTTTTATGAAATACATCTGAGACAAAAAGTTAAAAAATTTTACAATAGCATTCCTTCGTTTGTGCTAACTTGGCACAAACTTTTCTACAAATACATAATTACGAAGGAATTATTTATGTGAAATGTTTTTATACCATCGTTTGTTTATTCTACGGACTTCATACCCCTTCTTGTTAAACAGTATAAATACGGAACAAACGTACAGTATAAATACGTACTTCCTTATACCTCTCAATGCGATGAAAATAAATATCTGTTTTTCGTGCCGACTTGTGCTAAACTCAGGTTTATTTATTATTTATACTATACCTTATGCTTTCTTAAATCTTATTTATGAAACAGAACAAAGAATAAGATCTGAAATCTACTTCATGCATCAGAACAACGTTTTCTCCGATATTCGTTATTTAGATATACACCCCGTTACTAGCAACACTATATCTGTAACAAAAACCTTATTCGTAAAATTACCGTAACAGTCTCTGAGGAGAAAAACGGATCATCCGGGTTTGTGGGGACTCGTTTCTGAGTCTGTGATAAATAGCTACAAGTACTGAAACTACTTAACTTGATATACTATTACTATGCAAAAAACAAACTACTGGATAGCAGGATTGCTCATCGTCCTGATAGGAATCAATATTTTTTCTTTCTTCTTCAGAAAAGAACAGAATATTGAATCACTGAAACTCCAAAATGAATCGCTGAAAGAGCAATTAAAATCCGTAAAACAATCTGTAGATCTTATTGATGCCAATCTAAAAACACAACTTAACAAAGTAGATTCGAGCATTGCTCTTTCCAAACAATCGATTACCAATATTGAGACAAACATAAGAAGCGTCCGAACCAGTATCAATACTCTACGGCAGACCGATCCGGACGGCTACTATAATTCTCTCTCAAAAGCAGAAAAAGAAAAACTCAAAAAACTAATCTACCAGGACGTGATATGGGAATAACAAAAATTATTTTATTCAGTACGGCACTACTACTGTACGGACTGAATGCCGTGAGCCAGGATTGCCAACATCCGATCAAAAAAGGACTCCTCAAAGGAAAAACCTATACTGCGGAATGCGACAGTATGATCATCCTTGACAAAAAAACCTATGAAGGATATTACAACAAAATATTCTATTATGAAGCAATCATAGAAAGCCAGGATAAGCTGGATAGCCTTATGAAAGCAGAAAGCAAAGCCAAAGATCAGTTAATTAAAAATCTTGACGACAAAATAGAGCTTCAAAGTACAGCGATCCGTGAATACAGGGATAAGATAGACACCCTGTATACGATCTCAAACAAATCAATTCTACTGAATGAAAAAGCGATCACTCTTTTGGAAAAAGAAAAGAAAAAGAATAAAGCCGCTAAAGTAGGACTCTTTGCTGCCGGAGGGATCTGTTTATTCCTGATCGGAATAGTAACGGCAGGAGCACTCTGACGATAGGCTCCTTTTATTCCCCTGTTCCCTATTCACGATATACTTCGGAGGATTCATTATTCTGACAGACCCTCCGAAGTGTATCCATTCCATTTCCAGTGCTGTATCTCTGGCATATCTTCTCCATAAAACTCTATATAGGTTTTATGGTCGTGAAGTTTATTTTTCAGTAACTGTTTTAAGCGTATTCCCTCTTCTCCAGCCTGGGGCAAATGCTCCAGAGCCAGTAGAACGAGGCTGAAACGGTCCAGCCCGTTCATCACCACCATATCAAATGGAGTAGTGGTGGTCCCCTCTCCCCGATATCCTCTCACATGAAAATTCGTGTGATTAGCTCTCTTATACGTCAACCGGTGAATGAGTGACGGATATCCATGAAAAGCGAATATTACAGGTTTGTCTTTCGTAAATAAAAGATCAAATGCTTTAGCGTCCAGGCCATGAGGGTGCGTTTCTGAAGGTTGCAGGGTCATGAGATCCACTACATTCACTACCCTTATTTTAAGTTGAGGCAAATGTTCACGAAGAATCTGCACTCCTGCCATCGTTTCCAGGGTAGGAACATCTCCCGCACACGCCATCACCAGGTCAGGTTCTCCCTCTTCGTCATTACCAGCCCACTGCCATATCCCCAGTCCTTCTGCACAATGCCTCGCAGCCGCTTCAATATCCAGCCATTGCAATTGCGATTGTTTCCCCGCTACAATGACGTTGATATAATTATAACTTCTCAGACAATGATCAGCTACAGACAGCAGAGTATTAGCATCCGGAGGAAGGTATATCCTTACAATATCCGATGTTTTGTTCGCTACCAGATCAAGAAATCCCGGATCCTGATGACTGTTCCCATTATGATCCTGACGCCAGACATGGGAAGTCAACAAGTAATTAAGCGAAGCAATCGGGCGTCTCCATGATATTCTGTTAGATGTCTGCAACCACTTCGCATGTTGATTGAACATAGAATCTATGATATGAATAAATGCTTCGTAACAGGAAAACAATCCATGTCGTCCTGTGAGCAAATAACCTTCCAGCCATCCTTCGCAAAGATGTTCGCTCAGCACCTCCATCACCCGTCCATCGGAAGACACATGAAGATCACTGTCCACGATCTCTGCGGTGGATACACGCTCTGTGACATCAAACACATGGGTAAGCCGGTTGGACGTTGTTTCATCCGGACCAAATATCCTGAAATTTCTTTGATCCCAGTTGGCTTTGATAATTTCCCGTAGAAAAATTCCCAGTACTTTCGTCGCCTCTCCTTTTACCTGACCAGGAGAAGGGACATCCAGGAAAAACTCCTTGAAATCGGGAAGTTTCAACTCATGCAACAGTAATCCTCCATTGGCATTAGGATTCGCTCCCATACGTTTGTTTGCCTCCGGTATAAGTTCCGCCAATTCAGAAACGAGCCTGCCATTTTCGTCAAAAAGTTCCTGCGCCCGATAGCTTCTCATCCATTCTTCAAGAAGTTTCAGATGATCCGGTTTCTCCGCCAGCTCATCCAACGGTACCTGATGTGCCCTCCAGGTACCTTCTATCTGCACGCCCTCTACCTGTGCCGGGCCGGTCCATCCTTTGGGAGTACACAAAATGATCATGGGCCATTGCGGACGTTTGGAAAAGCCATGAAGTCTTGCTTCTTTCTGAATGTTCCTGATCTCTTCCACTGCTCTATCCATAGCCAAAGCCATGGCCTGATGTACCTCTTCCGGAATATCCCCCTCCACAAAAAAGGGCCGATACCCATACCCAATAAAAAGCTGCTCCAGTTCTTGTCTGGGAATCCGGGCAAGGACGGTGGCACTGGCAATTTTATAGCCGTTCAGATGAAGGATTGGCAATACCGCTCCATCGTACACAGGATTCAAGAATTTATTGGAATGCCAGCTTGCCGCCAATGCACCTGTTTCCGCTTCTCCATCTCCTATCACGCAAGACACCAGCAAATCCGGATTGTCCAATACCGCTCCGAATGCGTGGGCCAGCGAGTAGCCTAACTCTCCTCCTTCATGAATAGAGCCCGGTGTTTCCGGTGCTACATGGCTCGGAATCCCTCCCGGAAAAGAAAATTGTTTGAAGAGTTTTTTCAATCCTTCCTCATCCTGTGTGATCTCCGGATACAATTCAGTATAGGTTCCTTCGAGATACGTGTTGGCCACCAGACCGGGACCTCCATGTCCCGGACCAGTGATATAAATCATGTTCAGCTCATATTTCTTTATTACCCTGTTGAGGTGTACATAAATAAAATTAAGCCCCGGGGTAGTACCCCAATGCCCCAGCAACCGGGGTTTAACATGTTCGATGCTTAGCGGTATTTTCAACAGCGGATTATCGTAGAGATAGATCTGTCCGACGGACAAATAATTAGCTGCTCGCCAATAAGCATCCATCTTTTTCAACATGTCGGGAGATAATATATTTTGTGTTGTCTCTGTGATCTCTTCCATAAAATTATTGTTTAAGGGACGACTTTAAAATTTCTCCTGCTGATTGAGCAATCATCCATTCTTCGTTAGTACGAATGACCCGGACGGGCACTTGACTTCCAGTAGAGGAAATAACAGATTCGCTTCTCAGATTTTTAGACTCGTCCAGTTCAATTCCTAAAAAATGAAGGCCGGCACATATACGTTCTCTTATTTCAGGAGCATTTTCGCCAACTCCTCCGGTAAACACCAGGGTATCTATTCCTCCCATCGCAGCGGCATAAGCTCCTATCCATTTTTTTACCTGATAGCAAAACAAAGCGATCGCTTCTGCGGCCTTGTAATCCGTATGCTGAAGTTCGATCAGTTCACGCATATTCCCGGTACACTCCGAAATCCCCAGAAGACCGGACTCTTTCATCAGCATATTGGCCAACCCCTTTTCATCAAGTCCTTCGGTCCTCATAAGTCCGATGATCACCCCAGGATCAAGATCTCCGGACCGGGTACTCATCGGAAATCCTCCGCCCGGCGTAAATGCCATACTGGTATCTATGCACTTCCCTTCTTTCACCGCTGCGATACTGGCACCGTTGCCCAGATGTAACAGTACCAGTTTTCCTTGTGTCGTTTTACTTCCTTCAAGCCTTGTAAGCTCTTCCATCAGATAAGCATAGGAGATTCCATGAAAACCATACCGGTAAATTCCCCTCTCATAGAACCGTCTTGGAATAGGAAGACGTTTCGCCACCGGAGGCAGATCTGCATGAAAGGCTGTATCAAAACAGGCTACCTGTATCAATTCCGGATGATGTTTTTCCAGGAGTTCGATCAACTTAAGTTCATGAGGAAGATGTGCGGGAGCATATTCACTGAAGCGCTTCAGCTCCTTCATCATTTCCGGAGTAATCACCGCTGGTTCTGTGTAGTGCATTCCGTACACAATTCTGTGACCGGCTACTTTGATCGAATTAAAGTACTTCTGTTCTTCCAGCCAGAAAAGAAGGAAATCTGCCGCTGTAGCATAGCCCGCAGGATTGTATGAAATACTATCCCGCTTTCCGGTAAGGACATCCTGAAACCCCAGCGTCACATTTCGGGAACCAATACTCTCCACCTCTCCCTGCACCAGGCATTGCAATCCTTCTATTTCATAGACAGAAAATTTGATACTGGAGGAACCTCCATTCAACACTAATATTGTACTCGTATTTATTTCCATAAAATACAACTCGCTAAAAGGTTAAAAATCTTTTCATTATACACTCCCCTTTTCATCGGCCTCTAAAATTTATTTCAGGATTTGATTTAGCTTCCGGACAACTTATTCGTCTGCCTACGCAAGTACATCTTTTGTATCACACAAAAGACCTGCTAAAGCTTCCTATACTGATAACATTAGCCGTATTAATTCTAAGAGGTTTAGAAAACAGTTATAATAAAAATAATTATCAAAATGAGGATCCGTCCATTGTAACCTCCTCCTCTCCGGAAGGTTTTATGAATATAAAACCTAATCCCGACGATTCTCCTAAAGTTCCTTCTTAATGCACCGGAATCTGTTACACAACTTTACCCAAAGCTTACACACTTCCAAACAAGCACTGTAAATCAAGGTTATACATAAGAACTTACCTTTCTGTTTTTCCTGACTTAAGCTATCTTTCTGGTCTACTTCTGCCTTATCCGGGTATTTCCAATCCTGCCGATTCTGCTGAAAAATCCCCTAAAAGTTCTCCGCCAATAAATATTCTTTCCCAAAGTGAGATTGATCCTATAAAAAAGCACTACTCTTTATTTAAAAGCCTTTTTCGTTGCTACTAATCCGTTAACGAAGTCATTTAAAAGAGGCTTAACAAAGAGGTTTTATCATAAAATAATAGCACAAAAAATGTCTGTTAGCCTGTATTTACGTAACTATAATAAGAAAAAATATAAATAATTAAACCCAGGAGACTAAGATTTATAAGTAGAAGAAAATGAAGAAGCTGTAGCAAACAGAACTATGTAAGCACCCCTAATCACATTTTCCTCTGGAAAGAGGTAAAAAAGAGAGAAGAAAGAATCTAGTACAGAACATTAACTAACTATTATTATGAAAAAAATTTTACTGATTATACTTGGTTTTGCGGCTGTTGGAATGCAACAAGCCCAGGCAACCGTTTATTATATTAATGATAATACCCTGGAAACAGGAAGTATTTGTTCAGCCGTAGGAAATGATGCCAACGACGGGCTTACTCCTGCTACTCCCAAAACCTTAAATTTTGTGAACGTAGGCAACGCTATTCACCCCGGAGATATCGTTTATATTGACAAAGGACTGTACTCCAATATCTGGAACTGTGGCGGTGGGATCAATGCCGGAACCTCTGATAATCACATCCAGTTTATAGGGGTCGACTCCAGCAGTACGATCATACAAGGGACTGCCGGTGTAGGGGGGACCAATGCGATCTCCCTCGCTTGTTTTGGCAACGACACCGACTTATACTGGGATTTTTCCAATATAGGATTGGATGGTGTTTCAGGAATGCCAGCTTTGTATGTGGGGACAGGTGGGAGAAACTTCCGCTATGCAACCTTTACCGATTGTCTGATTCGTTCGCAAGGTACCTCTGCCATTACTCTAAATGCCAGTATGGCCAACTTTACCTTTACGGGATGCAAAATACAGTCCGATCAGGTATGTATCAATCTGGCAGGAGGTTCGAACAACATTCATAATTCCTTTATCAATTGCCGCATCGTTCATACTGCTGCTAACGCACAGACCATGATTGCGATCGGAAACGGGCTAAGACACGACAATACATTTGATCAGTGTACCATCACAAATGCCGGGAACGGTTTCCTTTTCGATTTCCCGGGAGGAAATTATAACAACACACAGATCACCAATTCCCAGTTGCAAGGAAATAATTCTTCGGAAGCAGTACATATTTCCAATGGAACAGCGCTCATCGGTTTTCAATTCACCAATAATTACGTATCCAATGTACAAACAGGGATTGCCAGCGGTAATCCGGGACAAGGAGGATTGAATATTCAACATAACTCCTTCTACACTTCCGGAAACTGTATAGGAAACGCTGCTACAGGAGGATTCCTGGTAGATGCTACTATCCGAAACAATATATTCCATACAACAGGAGCTGCCGCCAATTCTGTGATCTACATCAGCAATACCAGTGCCCCTGCTGCCTCCGATTACAACCTTTACTATATGCCTTCAGGAGCAAACGCAGGAGCCTACAACGGAATCACTCAGGCTTCCCTGGCAACCTGGCAAAATGTATTCAACTCCAATGATGTTAATTCCGCTACAGGAGATCCACTCTATACCTCAGCGGCTACAGGCGATCTATCTATTGGTTGCTCTTCTCCTGCATACCAGACAGGCGGGACAACGTCTCTGACAACTGATATTTTCGGCAACACCCGCCCGGCTACTCCTTCAAAAGGAGCCTTTGAAAATACAAACTCCGTCTCAATTGCCGCTACGGCTGCTACCCCATCTTTCTGCGAAGGAGGCTCTACTACTATTACTGCCAGTGGTGCTACCTCTTATAGCTGGACTCCTTCCACAGGACTGGATATGACCACAGGAGAAGAAGTAACCGCCAATCCTGCCAGCACAATTACCTACACAGTAACAGGAACTAGTGCAGGATGCTCCGGCTCCACGACCGTAACGATCACCGTAAACGAAGCCCCTACGATCTCTGTTTCTCCTTCTGCACCCGCTATCTGCGAAGGAAGTGAGGCTACACTGACCGCCAGCGGCGCTGCCACTTATAGCTGGACACCTGCTACGGACCTGAGTGCGACCACCGGAAACATCGTAACGGCTACACCGGTTTCTGATATCACGTATACAGTAACGGGAACAGATATTCATAACTGTACAGGTTCTGCTACGGTCTCCGTAACAGTGAATGCTCTTCCGGCTGCCCCTGTACTAAGTGCCTTTGCGGATGTATGCAGCAACGATGCGGCCGTTGTTTTATCCTCCGGAACACCTGCAGGGGGAGCTTATTCAGGAACAGGCGTGACCTCCGGCAGCTTCCATCCTTCTGTGGCAGGAGCCGGAACCCATACCATCACCTACACCATCACTGATGCGAATCTTTGCAGCGCTTCCGCTTCGCAGGATATTACGGTCACTGTTTGCACCAGCATCAATGGTGCTGCCGGTAAGATAATCACAGGTGTGTTCCCTAATCCGAACGAAGGTTCTTTCCTCCTCAACTTTGATCCTAAAAAAGGAGGTGACGTCACAATTCTTCTGCTGGACGCACAAGGAAAGGAACAATACCGCAGTGCAAAATCAATCCCATCGGGTCAGTCTTACGAAAGTCTGAAACTGGATCTTACTCCGGGGATCTATCATCTGCAGGTAGTATATGAAGGCAACACTTATCACGAAAAAGTAGTGATACGGTAATAATTACAATTGTTTACTCCTAAAAAAGGCTTCGCAGCAATGCGAGGTCTTTTTTGTTTGTATTCACTTTGCATATGTTGTTAGTAGTTTTACCAGCTACGAACAACCAGTCCTTACTCAAAAGGTGATATGTGTTTCAATCGTATTTTTTAAAAAATAACTATTTATTCCGTTTATACCTATAAAAATCATCAATGAGATGTAAATCTTGTACGCTATAGAGCGTATTTATTGAGTAAATTTAAAAATACCTCTTTCGGGGGATGGCATATTATTCCTGAATAAGTTATACTGCAAGCTTATTCACATATAATATATTTATTATGAAAATTTTTTTTTTAGCCGTCCTCACTTCTTCTATGTTATTATCCTGTACACAACAAGATAATAATGACAACAATCAATCCTCAAACGATAAGGCTTCCTTGCTATACGAGATCATTGGTACAAAACATAACAACGTAGTTCAGAATTTTTATCTTTTTGTAAAAGACACCTCATATTTAAAGCTTACAGAGATCTATAAAGCTTTTAAAAAAGAACATTGTAGTATACAGTGTAACATCAATCTATACACTACTCCCAAAGGTTTTGAACTTGAAGAAAATTACCGTACCGAAAAAAACAGGCTAAGCAGGCGCATGACCAACCAAGAAATCAATAAAAAGGAATATTTAAAATTATTAGACCAATATGATTCCAAGGCATATTGTGAGCTAGCCAATAATTTAATAGCTTCTGGCATTTTTTCTTCCGATGAGATTTATATGCACCCTTACAAAGATTGGAGATATAGGGAATTGAAGTGTAAATAACATCTTACATTATCTATATAGCAATGAAACAAACTCTATTACTAGTCTTAGTTCTTCTTACAGGTACACTCTCAAAGGCACAATTAACTATTATTAAAGAAAGGCCTTCCGACTACGAATATCTATCAGCTCCTGATTCTATAGGTAACAGAAGGCTCCTAGAGACAGCAGTACATTCAAATTCTAACACTAAAATTCAGTCCATAGACCTCAAGCTCCCTTATCCTGTTATTTTCATTCATGGACTTAATTCCAATGCGGACACATGGGTTACAATGACAAATTATATAAGCACAACATATGGATTAAAAACAGGAGGGAGATTCGACTATTGTTTAAATTATAACGGGAGCAATACGGTAACAAACACAAATTTCTATCCCACAATAGGAGCTGATCTAGCCGTATTTTCAGGCACTTGGATAACGGGCGATTATTATTATGTAAATTTTGATGTAGGGATTAACGGCCTCTACAATCCTAGTGTTTCAAATGTAAATTATGTATTAAGCAATCAGTCAGCAATCGTAAAACAAGGAAAAGCCATTAAAGATGCTATTCAAAGGGTACTATTATTAACAGGACGTGACAAAGTAATACTAGTAGGACATAGTATGGGAGGACTCGCTTCTAGAGAATATATACAAAATCCACTCAACTGGCAAAGTGATGGGAAGCATCATGTAGCTAAATTAGTAACCACAGGAACTCCTCATGGAGGAAGTAATGCTACCTCTATGGGGATATTATCAGGAAACACAGACGGCCAGTCCGAAGCGATCCGGGATCTAAGAAGAAGTTATTTTTACAGCGAGAATGATGGTGTTTATCTTTTTGGAGGATTGGAAAATCTTGATTATATGGACGACCAACTCTTCTATTATTTTTACACCCCGGATGTCAATTGCAACGGAACTACACAAGAGACTATTACCGGATTAAATAATAAAGACATTTATACGAATCTTGATTACGCCTGTATTATTGGCGAATGTTCCGGTTGTTTAGGTACAACAAATCCTGGGGATGGTGTTGTATGGAATGTCTGTGCAAATTTAAACAACTACTATTCCAACCTCACTACAAATATATTCCATTATTATGGTTCTGCACTAACGGAAATCCACACAGATCTTCCTCAGCAAACATTCCATAATATGCAAGGCATGGATGAGCCGGACAGCTATTCTCTGGCCTATAACGTTGATTTTGACAACACCTACCTTGGTTTTACTACCGTGCAAGCAGCTACCAATCCAAATGCCCCTGTCGATTTTGATCTCTATAAATTTACAGTACCTACTACTTCCAATGTCAGTATAAACATTAATGAAATCACATTACCCGGGCTATCGGCCAATATCGTCGATGATTCTTATTCCATAGTAGGCAGTACACACAGTGTCGTTGGATCAGGGATTAATTTTTCTCAACCACTAGAGGCGGGAGATTATTACTTAAGCATTTTTGGAATAGAAACAACACCTAATTATACAGATGCTTACTCTTTCACAATAAATCGAACTGCCATTACTGCACTCGAAAAACTTTCTGAAGTAACAATAAATGTATTAGTTTATCCAAATCCAGCGAACACCAATTTTACTATTGAAACAAATTCTAATACACCATCAACGATTGAGTTGTTTGACCTAAACGGAAGACTTGTATTTAGTACCATAACAGAAGAGAAAGTTACTATTGACGTCACAGATCTAAATGAAGGAGTATATAGCATAGCTATAAAAACATTGAATAATGTGAATAATAAAAAATTAGTTATAGTACGATAATTAAGAGAACGTATTCTATCCCAAAGAAAGCTATTAATCCACGAAACTCACTCATACACTGATAAAAAATCCCCTTCCGGGGACTCTTGCTGTTGCTCTTCCTGACAGTGTCAGTGAGAGCAACAGCAAGAGTAGTGAGTATGATACTCATCACTCTAAACTGTCTGTGCTTCCGAAGGGATTCGAACCCCTACCGTCAGAACCGGAATCTGAAATACTATCCATTATACTACGGAAGCAAAATCTACTTGAGCTTTCAAGAGATGCAAAAATATGAATTAATACCCATATAAAAAAAATGTTGAACCAAGAGATTTACTCCTGGTCCAACATTCTCATTAATATTGTATCACAGAACTATTTTCCTGCGATTGCCTCTGTTACCAGTTTAGCAGCGTCTTTTAATACTACCGCCGATCTTACTTTCAGGCCTGACTCGTTAATAATTTTCGCTCCTTCTTCAGCATTGGTCCCCTGAAGTCTTACGATGATCGGCACCTTGATGTCTCCGATCGCCTTGTAGGCTTCTACCACACCATTCGCCACACGGTCGCAACGAACAATTCCTCCGAAAATATTGATCAGAATTGCTTTTACATTCGGGTCTTTCAGGATAATCCTGAATCCGGCTTCTACTGTTTTGGCATTTGCTCCACCTCCTACATCCAGAAAGTTGGCAGGCTCTCCACCGGACAATTTGATCACGTCCATTGTAGCCATTGCAAGACCGGCACCGTTTACCATACAGCCTACGTTACCGTCCAGCTTCACATAATTCAGGTGACTCTCTCCCGCTTCTACTTCCAAAGGATCTTCTTCAGTAATGTCTCTGTAAGCATAAAGATCAGGTTGTCTGTACATAGCATTATCATCCAGTGCTACTTTTGCATCTACAGCAAGAATCTGATCATCCGAAGTTTTCAACACAGGATTGATCTCAAACATCGCCGCATCCGATTCTTTGTATGCTTTGTATAGTTTGGTTACAAACGTAACCATTTCTTTGAATGCGTTTCCGCTCAAGCCCAGTTTGAAAGCGATCTTCCTGGCCTGGAACCCTTGCAGTCCTACTCTCGGATCTACCCACTCTTTGAAAATCTTATCCGGAGTACTGTGCGCTACTTCTTCGATGTCCATTCCACCTTCAGTAGAAGCGATGATCACATCACGTCCGGTAGCTCTGTCCAGAAGAATAGACATATATAATTCTTTAGGTTGTGAGGCACCAGGATAATATACATCCGCTCCCACATATACTTTATTTACTTTTTTACCTTCAGGTCCTGTCTGAATAGTCACCAATGTACCTCCTAATATCTGGGAAGCTTTCAGTTTCACCTCCTCCAGATTTTTGGCGATCATCACACCTCTGTGCTCAGTTCCTACGATTTTACCTTTTCCACGCCCACCTGCATGAATCTGAGCTTTTACAGCCCAAACCTTGCAACCGGTCAGTTCACCGAGTTTTTTCGCTGCTTCTGCGGCTGCCTCAGGAGTTTCGGCCATGATGCCCTCTCCTATTTTCACGCCGTGTTTCTTTAGTATTTCTTTTGCCTGATATTCGTGAATATTCATCTTTATATAATATTTTTGATGCCCTAAAGTAATTTATTTGATTGGTAATTTCAAGAAAAGATAGTTTTTTAGAAAAAAAATCAGGTTTTACTGCACTCAGATTAGATTTTTCGTATCGACAATTAGACATTGGCCGATTTTTATCCTAATTATGTATTCTCAGAACTTTGAATAATATTACTGAAAATGCTGATAGCGACAGACATATATAAGTCATACCCAAATGTGGAGGTATTAAAAGGAGTAAGTCTTGAAATCAACAAAGGGGAGATCGTATCCATCGTAGGAGCCTCGGGCGCAGGGAAAAGTACTCTTCTACAACTGTTAGGTACACTGGACACTCCCGATAAAGGTTCTTTAAGCATCAACGGGGAAAACCTCAGCAAGGCCAGCAGCAAAAAACTTTCGGAATTCAGGAATAAAAACCTGGGATTCATCTTTCAGTTTCACAACCTTCTTCCCGAATTTACCGCACTTGAAAACGTCTGTATTCCAGGTTACCTGGGGAAACGCAATGTGACCGAAGTGGTCAAAGAAGCAAAATCCCTGATGGAGTATCTCGGCATCAGCCACCGCCTGGATCATAAACCTTCTGAAATGTCAGGAGGAGAACAGCAACGGACTGCGATCGCCCGTGCGCTGATCAACCGGCCTCTGATCATTTTTGCAGACGAACCCACCGGAAACCTTGACTCTCACAATGCAGAAGAGATGCACAAACTTTTTTTCCAGTTACGAAAAGAGTTTGAGCAAACGTTTGTAATCGTTACCCACAATGAAAAGCTGGCGTCAGAAGCTGACCGGAAACTGGAAATGGCGGATGGTAAATTAAAGTAGCTTGATTGTACGGATGTAGTCAGGTGCTTCAAATTCGTATCTTGTTTCCTGACAAGAAAAGTAGGACTAGGTTTTCTGAATTTTAACAATGAGTATACTATAGACGGATAGTCATTAAAAGTAATATAACTTATGAGAACAACAGACCACACCTGGTCCGGATTTTCCTTTTATGATTATTTATGGTGCTTTGGAATAAGTCTCCTGGTGATTGTGGGAACATTCCCCGATCCTGAATGGGCATATTCTGTTGGGATTGATCCTCCTCTGGCATGGGTCTACAGTCATTTGTTTGAAACAGGCTCTGAAAACGGCCAACATATCATTTTCCCCCACGGGCCACTGGCTTTTTTCATGTATCCTGTCGGCGATAATGTAATCCTGGTGACGACTGTACTATCATTACTGAAAGCCCTGATCGTACTGAACATTTTCTGGTTGTTGTCCGGCGTAAACTCCTCTGCAAAATGGTTATTTATCGCCATCCCCGCTTATCTTATCAGCATGGTGGCCGAATTCAATCATCTTAGCCTGACCGTCATCGTATTATTTTATTGCAATTACTACCATGCTCCCAAAACGATCTACAAACTTTCCGCTTTCCTCCTCACCGCGTTTGTTTTTTATGTAAAAGCCTATGTAGCCATCGTCTCAGGTACATTATTCGTTTCATTTGTACTCTATTATTTTTTCACCACCCGGAATGTAAAATCGTTTCTGACAGATCCCTTTATTTTACTTGGCTTCATACTTTCTTTCTGGTTACTCATATTCGGATCAATAAAAGGATTTCCGGATTATCTCTGGGGAATGATGCATCTTGCCCAGGACAATTCTTCCGCAGCAGCCTATTATCCTTATAATAACTGGTGGATCCTGTCCTGCTTTTTTATCCTGGTCTTCGTTCTCTTCAGGATTAACAGAACTCCCCGAGCCGTTTTCTTCTGGTCGCTAACAACCTTAAGCTTATTTGCCGCATGGAAACATGGTATGGCAAGAGAAGATATATATCATGTTTATGGATTTTACCTCTATTTCCTGACATGCCTAATTATCTTCATCCTTTTTACACAAAAAAGACTCTTCTCCGTTTTCCTCTTGTCCGGTGCAGCTGTCTGGATATTCTCATTGAATATGAAACATGCAGTCAATTACACTGCTTACGAATACAAACTATTCAAGGGGGAAAATTTCATCGGATTTCTCTTTCAGTTTGACTCCCTGCGTCAACGACTGGAAGCACAAACTCAAAAAGACATTGCAGTCCACCGGCTGTCCCAGGCTCTGCTCGACAGTATCTCAACATCGACAGTAGATATATATCCGTGGGACTATTCGATTATTGCAGCCAATCACCTGAACTGGAAGCCCAGAGTGGTATTGCACAGTTATGCTTCGTACACTTCCTGGCTTGACATTCAGAATGCCCGGCATTTCAGCAGTCCGGAAGCTCCGGACTACCTGATTATAGAAAAGGTACGGTGGGCCAACCTTAACAACGGGATGTATAGCAGCATCGATTCCAGGTATTTCCTAAACGATGAGCCGCAGACGCTTCTTTCTATTCTAAAAAATTACACCCCCTATTCACATGAAAAAAATTTACTGATTCTGAAAAAACGTTTATTTCCTCAGCCTGTCACAGTCACCGAAACCGAAAACCAGCGTGCAGAATGGAACCAGTGGATACCAGTACCTTCTTCCGGAGGCGAATTACTGAGAGCAAAACTTGACTATTCTTCTTCTTTTCTGCAAAGGATCAAGAGCTTTTTATACAAAGACGAGCAATTTTGGATCTATTTAAAACTAAAAAACAACAGCATCCACAAATACAGGATTGTTCTCAAAAATGCCCAGGATGGATTATGGATCAATCCTTATATTTTCAGGCCTGACAAAAAGTATGAAGTCACCGAGATTATGTTGAAGGGATCGAATCAAAAAATTCTGAGTTCGAACTTCTCTTTGCAATGGGAACGTATCCGTTTCCCTGAAACACCGGAGCTCGCCAGCCTTTTTTTCATGAACCAGCAATCGCTTCATGATTCTCTTCTTTATTCTTCTGTCCATCACTTCGAGTCCGCCGAGTTCCCTCAGTGGACCAGGATTACGTCCGGGCAAGTAACTCCGGAACCTCTGGAAGGACTCAATGCTCATGTTCTGAAACCGGGAGCTTATTCCGCTACCTTCTCGCTGCCGCTCGACAGCCTTCCACTTCAGACACTGAACATCACAACGGATTGCTGGCTGAAATCCTCTGGCTACAACCAGGCCAAAGATGTTTCGCTGATCATTTCCATTGAAAAACAACACGAAAACATCCAATGGAAAGCCGCTTCTGTCCGTGAACAGATCATTGATCCAAACTACTGGAATAATATTTATAATTTCCTGGAATACGACCATCAGGAACCTGGCTGTACTCTGACTGTTTATATCTGGAATACGAGCGACCATGATATGTTGATCGACAATTTCAGGGTCATGATCTTTAATCCTACTATTCCTTAACACATCCGCGTTGACAACACCTTCAGACATATTAAAGAAATACTGGGGCTACAGTGGATTCCGACCTCTCCAGGAAGAGATCATACAAGCAGTACTCTCCGGGAAAGATGTACTGGCCTTACTGCCTACCGGTGGAGGGAAGTCGATCTGCTTCCAGGTACCTGCCCTCTGCAAAGAAGGGATCTGCCTGGTGATCACTCCCCTGATTGCTCTGATGCGTGATCAGGTAGAACAGCTCCAGCGAAGAGGAATTAAAGCGGTATCTATACACTCAGGCTTAAGCCACCGGGAGATCGATATCTTGCTCGACAACTGTGCACACGATCCTGAGATCAAGTTTCTATATCTTTCCCCTGAACGGCTAAAATCAGATCTGCTGCTGGGAAGAGTGAAAAAATTCAACATCAGCCTACTGGCCATAGACGAGGCTCATTGCATCTCCCAGTGGGGATATGATTTCAGACCTTCCTATCTTGAGCTAGCAGAATTCAGGAAAGTGATCCCTCATGTAAATGCTATTGCACTTACAGCTTCTGCCACTACTGAAGTACAACAGGATATCGTTACAAGCCTGTCTTTTACAAATGCAGAAGTATTTGTAAAAAGTTTTTACCGCGCGAACCTGTCCTACTCGTGCTTTGAAGAAGAAAACAAGATCAAAAAATTGCTGGAGATCTTAACCAATGTACCAGGATCTGCCATTGTATATGTAAGAAGCAGAAGAAAGACAAAAGAGATCGCCGATTTTCTAAAGCAACGAAATTTCAGTGCTTCTGCTTACCATGCAGGCATGAGCACCGCCGAGCGAAATACGATCCAGGACTTATGGATCCAGAACAAATCCAGGATAATGGTGGCAACCAATGCCTTTGGAATGGGGATTGACAAACCGGACGTACGTGTGGTCATACACCTTTCGCCTCCGGAAAATCTGGAAGCCTATTACCAGGAAGCAGGACGGGCAGGACGGGATGAGAAGAAAGCCTATGCCGTACTGCTCTATACTCCTCAGGAACTGGAAGATCTTCATACAAAAGTAATACAAAAATATCCAGAGCCGGAACTTATCCGGAAAACCTACCAGTCTCTCGCCAACTATTTCAAAATAGCGGTAGGGAGCAGTTTGCTGGCGGCGTATGATTTCAACGAAGAGGAATTTATCAGGATCTACAAACTCCCCAAACAGGAGACGTTTCATGCCCTGAGACGACTGGAATCAGAAGGGTTTATACAGCTCAACGAAGGATACTACAAACCTTCCAGGCTACATATTCCGGTAGATCATATTTCCTTATACAACTATCAGCTCATGCATCCGGAAATGGATAAATTCATCAAAGCGATCCTGAGAACCTATGGTGGGGAGCTGTTCAATACTTTTCTGGATATCTCCGAACAACGTATTGCAGCACAGGCAGAGATCAATACTTCGGAAGTAAGAAAAAAAATCCTGTACCTACAGAGCATTGGCTTGTTTTTGTACGAGCCGGCCCACTCTTCTCCTCAAATTGTTTTTACCACTGTCCGGTACGACGCAGCCAGGCTTCCGCTCAATATCCGCGACATGAACGTACGGAAAGAAAAAGAGACTGAAAATATACGTCATCTGACCCATTATGCCTCTCAGCAGCGAATATGCAGAAGCCTTGTACTACAGGAATATTTCGGAGAAAATTCCGACCAGAATTGCGGAATCTGTGATATTTGCCTGAAGCATAAAAAATCTTCTGCGGTCTCTTCCGAAGAGCTTCGGACCAGGCTATATACCCATATTTCTGAAGGAATACATGAGATAGAACAACTGACCTCTCTTCCCGGCAACTCCTCCAAAGAAGAGCTGTTGTCCATGATACAAAAAATGACAGACGAAGGAATTCTCTACCTTGACCCTTCCGGAAGGATATTTATTTCTGACAAATAATTTAGATTAAACCGCTTTTTCATTAAATTTACTGTTTAGCACCAAAAATCTATGACACCAATGGATCAGAATTCCGGTCTTTTATATCTTATTAAATTAATCCTCCAGAAGAAAACACAACTTATTATCACAGGAATAATAGCCGCACTGGCAGGAGTTATTCTCGCTTTTGCTCTCCCTGTTTATTACAAATCCACCTGTGTTTTTTACCCTTATAGTCCCAAAGCTTACGATCCGCGGTATATGTTTTCCAATGTAGACGTGGACCTTTTTGGTACCGGAGATGATGCGGACCGTGTGATCACCATC
>CAYTGJ010000039.1:0-1928 GCA_964437245.1 uncultured Chitinophagaceae bacterium | reverse complement strand
CAACCTGATAGATCGCTACGGGATCGACCGGAACGACAAATACTTTTACATCAAAGCCACTGAAAAATTCAAAAAGAATTATAAAATTTCCGAAGACGACCGGAGTGCAATCACTGTTTCTATTTTTGACAAGGACGCTGATACTGCTGCCATCATTGCCAACGACATCGTGACTCAGATAGATCTGTACAACCGGAAACCGTTGATCGAAAGCAACACCAAACAACTAAACACATTCAAATCGGATCTGCAATCCAAATACTCCACGCTTGATTCTTTATCCAAAAAGATAGGAGGCGGACCTACAAAACTAACTGACAGTGAAAAAGACATGCTGTCTCTTGAATTGATCACCACCTACTCTGATATGAAAGAAGCAGAAACAAGACTTTCTATTCTGGAGCAGGATTTTAAAACACTGTACATCATTGAAAAAGCTTCTGCTGTAATTAAAAAAGCAAAACCGGTCCGCTGGTTGGTTGTTTCTATTACCACGGCAGGTACTGTTTTTCTGTATTTACTCTGGTTAATTGTATCGGACCAATACAAAACATCGATCAGGAAAGAATTCCTTTAATTCGTTTTTCAGATAATCCTTAGGCTTCTCACTTAATACGGCAGGACCAATACGTAATGTCGTCCGGAAACTTAGTTTTCCCTTTAAAACGAATCAACTCCTCGTACAAACTTGTATGAAGGAGGTTTTCTTCCTCTTTCATCTGCTCCAGGAAGGCCTGTAAGCGCTCATTTCCATACTCCTCTCCCTGTTCTGAAGAAGTTTCAGTAAGTCCGTCGGTATAGGCAAAAAGTAATGAATTTTCCGGCAAGGCGATCTCCTGTTCGTTTACAAAAGGGAGCTTATTGAATACTCCCAGAATGGTAGTCCCTTTGTCCAGCATAATCACTTCGCTGTCGGAAAGCAGCATGGGAGGATTATGACCTGCATTGATATAATTGATCTTATTGGTTTGGAGATCAAAAATGGCGATAAAAAAAGTAATAAACCGTTCGCCTTTGGCATTGTCCAGTATATTATAGTTTAGTTCTTCCACGATCTGCTTCAAGTCTTTTGTCTGTCGTACCAGGGTACGCAGCGAAGCCTGAAAATTAGACATGAGCAATGCCGCAGGAATACCTTTCCCCGACACATCGGCAATACAGATCAGGAAGGCATCGTTGGAGAATTTAATATAATCATAATAATCTCCGCCAATGCTATCGTGCGGATAATAACTGGCCTTGATCCGCACATGCTGATTATCGGGAAGATTTTTGGGGAACAGGAAAGACTGGACCTCTTTGGCAATTTCCAGTTCTTTTCTGAAAGCCTGTTGTGCCAGTTCTTTTCTGGCAAGTTTTTTATTTTCGATCGCGACAATGATGATATTCGTAAACGTCTGCACAAAAGAACTATTCACATCTTCCGCAGTCATTTGCTGTTCGGTACTACTCATCAGTACATAGGCCAGTACCGTGGTTTTATGAGAGATCGGAATTACCTTGTCAAATTCGTCAAAACCTTCCAGACTTCCTTTCACTTCTGTTATTTTATTGATCGCCAGGATCTCCGGAGTGACGGTATAATTCTTATAATTTTTTACAGTACCGTAATTTACTTTACACTCCCAGTCATCATCAAACACAAACAGAGCCAGTTTGTTGATGTTCAGGTTTGCGATCAGCGTAAAGTGATAAATCTTATACAGAGCTTCCTCCGGCATATTCGAATTGATCGCCTGAGTAATTTCCAGAAGAGAGTTCAGCTCCAGTTCTTTCAGATGCAGGAGTTTTTTATGTAATTCAGAGGAATTGTCTACCATTTGCGTGAACTTTGAGGATCATATGCATCCCGGAGGCCATTCCCTAAAAGGTTAAAGGCAAAAACAAGCAAACAGATGCAAAGACTCGGCATAAAAACCAGAAAGCCT
>CAYTGJ010000038.1:21797-33437 GCA_964437245.1 uncultured Chitinophagaceae bacterium | reverse complement strand
GTGATAGTTTTCATCTAAACAAGTGCTCTTTAGGGTGAACACAAAATCATTCTTGATGGTATGCTGGATATTTTCCATGTTGTTAACTTTTTAAATGGTTAATGATCATTTAAAAGTTCCTCGATAGTTCAGGATGCTTGCGGAAAAAGTGGAGAGAAAGGCGTACGATAG
Source organism: uncultured Chitinophagaceae bacterium (assembly GCA_964437245.1). GTDB lineage: Bacteria > Bacteroidota > Bacteroidia > Cytophagales > Cytophagaceae > JANYCO01. The sequence continues at coordinate 33,266 of CAYTGJ010000038.1, read as the reverse complement.
CCTAAGGCGCACCTAACCGGTAAGGTTGAGGCACCTTGGAATATACGTTGATCTGTCCGATAACCTCTTTCGCGGAAGTATCGACCAATTCAGAAAAGGCAGGTATCCTGACTTGTAACCGCATTTACCGGCCTTCCCATCCGCCGGCTGGCGGACAGTGACCATTGTTGGTAAAGCTTTGATGTTACTTACAGTTGCGCGACAGCTCGTGATTTGCACACGATTCCCTATTAAATTACCGCTAAGTAAAACCTCTCCTGATCGTTGAAATATGTAAAGAACCAGGTATTTAATTAACTCAAAGTTACAAAAACAGTTATTAAAGCTGCATTACCTTTATAATTTCAACCAAAATTACTTTATTTGGCATTTTTCTAAAACTTTTATGCTGTTTAGTACTATCTTTATGTCTTCTAAAAGTAAATTATGCTATGGAGCAATTGGATGAGATCGATCTAAAGCTGTTAAAAATGCTGGCAAATGACTCCAGTCATACGATCAAGGAACTGGCTGCACAGGTCAGCCTGTCGCCTTCACCAGTGGTACAGCGCATAAAGCGTCTGGAAACTAATGGTTATATCAAAAAGTATATCGCGCTATTGGACCCTGAAAAGTTCAATCAGGGATTTATAGTGTTATGCAATATCAAACTTAAGCAACATGACCGTAAGATCGGCCATAGCTTTGTAGAAGATATTTTAAAGATCGACGAGGTGGTTGAGTGTTATAACATATCCGGTGATTACGATTTCTTTCTAAAAGTGTTTGCCAAAGACATGAAACATTATCAGGAATTCGTATTCAATAAATTGGGATCTGTGGAAAGCATCGGCAGTACGCATAGTACCTTTGTGATGGCTGAGATCAAGAATACGCACAATATCAATTTTTAGCTTGGACCCGCAGTGTTGTAATACGGATCATGCGGTTATGCCCATAGTTGATAACTCTCCAACACGGTTTGCTTCGCGTGGCAGGCTTCAGCCAGTTCGGTCAGGTACTCGCGAAGTAATTTATCGAGCTTTTTATACTTAGGACTTAAAATACGAAATACGTATTTTACTGGAAATATTGCAGAACCCATTTATATTTTTCATATTAATCTACAATAAAAAAATACTTTAATAAAATAGGTGCACTATCTGCAGTGTCATTCAGAAACCTATTATCAGAACTTCTTCGTGCATAAGAGTCGTCTTCTTCCTATGCTTTTCTTGAGATAAAAGCATATCTGAAAGCGCTCACAAACGTAAGAATTTTAAGAGACAGAAAATTTTCACTTGAGCTAATTTATCCTTTGAACACGATCGCAAAACCACAAGAATTATGGTCGTGGAAGACCTTAAATACATCATAAAAATGATAAAATAATCTATCATTTTTTGATGATAGTGAAGGAGAACTCGAACCCTTATATAATTATAAATGAGGCAATTGAAAGAAATCAAAAAAGCTTTAAAAAGTAAAGCCCTGCTTTACAGGGCTTTACTTTTTATGTAGACTGGAGGGTCAGATTATCGAACTTTTTTATAGTAAATCTTCTAAATATGAAGTGATTAATATTTTCCATTTTGTTATTTAGAAAGCCCTCTACTTGTTAGAAACTTTAGTTTTATCCAACGAATTTCAGCTTAATCAATTATCGTTCAAAAATTTCAAATTTTCATCCTCATCTTCTTCCGCTAATATATATTCTATGTAATCAAAGTTATCTTCTAGGCTACCAGTAAAATCTTCTATCATTTCAGCTTTTTTGTCGTAAAATTCTTGTTTGATTTCAGTAGTAATAATTTTTTCGCCATACATCATTTTAAGATAGCTTTTTGTATATCTTAACCAATTTTCATAAACTATATTAAAATCTTTAGGATTAATATCTATTCCATAATACCTCCATGATTTCGATGTAATTTTGGATATCAAATCTTTAAGTTTGTTTTCCTTATCAATACATTTTTCTTTGGCTATCTTTGCATTTCTCTTTTCATCCTCTAATGATGTTGAAAAGAGTAAATACTTAAAGTATGCATCACAATGATTTAGAAAGACAGTTGTATCATAAAAAATAGTTTCTATTTTTTCTTCATCTATCTCAAGTCCTTCACCTATTTCATGACAAATAATATTTCGAATTGAATACAGTTCCTGTATAGATTTACAAATTTCACCAGATCTACTAATATACTCAATTGAGTAGTTATCCTCATCATCACCATCTTTATCTTCCGGACAAAATTTTGTTAAACTACCTAGGAAATCGTATGGCTTATCTGTCTTGCTTAATAATTTCGTAAAATTTAACTTTAGATCATCAAAATTTCCAAAGGAAAGATGGTGTGCGACTAGTTCACCAAGAGTTATTTCTCTACGTTGTAGATTATCAAAATATTCGTAATTTATTTTAAATTTCTCATTAAAATATTTTTCTGTATTTTTTCTATAAACATCATCTAAATCGATAATTGATGTTGTCGCAGATTTAAAATAAGACTCCATTGTTGCAACTAATGAAGTCGGTATAGATTTTAAAAGTTCATTTTTAACATATTGCTTAGTGCCATCCAATTCTTCTAATGCATTGTAGATGTAATCCAAGCGCTTATTAAAATCCCAGAATGTATTAAATTCTTTACGCTCCTTTAGGCTTTTTATTTCTTTTATTTTATCTCTTTCTTTACCCATAAAATTGCTATATGTTTAATGCGTTATCTAGATATTTAGTCAAAGTATACTATTTAAGCTGTATCTCCATTTTTCTATTTGAGATATCAATTAAAAACCAATCATCGCATTCATTAGAAGGAACGCAATCTTCAAGTCTTGTACCTTTAGCATATCTTCTTAAAGAGTATTTACCAAAGTGTAAAGTTAATTCATATTTATCCTGGCCATTTTCACCAATAAAAACGGTTCCTGAAATTTTTCTGCTATCATTAATTTTTTTCTTAGAAAAATTATCATAAGTATAATAAGGCGATGGATCATTTACAATAATACCATCACACCAAAGTCTATTAAACTCTTCTTTATTAGAATTACTTAATACTTTTGATAATTCATATTCCAGATGTATGCAGAAATCATTATCTAACATTAACAGATTACAATGGTTAATATGCAAATTTAATTATATCCACCGCAGCCTATTTGCGTAGTGATTTAGCTTTAGAAAATGACTGGTTGTTTTGTACTAAAAGATACACAAAAAAGCCGAATCAGGTATAGATTTACCTAATTCGGCTAAATTTTACAGGTAGACTGGAGGGTCAGATTACCGAACCTTTTCATGTAAAACCAACTAAATATGAGACAGTTAAGATTTACACTTTCCTTACTTAGAATTATGTCTAAATAAGAAAAAGAGAAACCACAATATTAAAGTAGAGGAACATTGTTTATATCTTTAGCATTTTCAACTTTAATATTATGTCTGTATGACATGGTTGGGAAATTATATAAAAAATCATATCTGGATTGTTTTATAAAAAACATTCCTTTACATCCTCTGACCAAAACTTTAATTTCATTACTCATATTTTTCTTGATTCAGATTATTCCTTTTTATTTTATGTAAAACAACTAGTATTTTATTCGAATAATTTATTCATATCAATAAATACTTTTTCAAAATTATCTAAAGTCTCTTTACTAAAGAATGATTTATCGACTCCCATTTTTGCAAGCTGATTCGCTGGTCTATAATGGTTAAACCTTGGTTCCTCTCTATGTTGATTTATCTGAATAACTATTTGTTTTATGCTAGTATTTAAATCACCTTCATTGATATCAACAAGCTCAGCAAAGGCTGCATTGAAAATTTTCAGATAATCTGACTTCGTAAAAAGGTCTTCTAAATCTGCCGAATCTTGTCCATCAAAATATTCGTCAAAGAATCTTATTTTGTTTTTCTGGATTATCCTATCCTTTATTAGACTATCCATTTTTTCCCTTCCTTTAGGATCTGTATACGAATCTAAAAGGCATGCGATTTCAAGTTTGGAGCCTCTTAGCAATGAGATAAATGTTGCTACTTTCTCAAGTCCACCAGTTGGAACAATTGTTATATCTGAACGTAAGAATTGTCGTTTATCAGTTTCTAAAATAGCTGACATTGTTGTAAGAAAAATCAAATCCGAAACTCCTTCTACAAGAAGATTTTTTTTTGACACAAATAAATTTTGAGCGATATCATAACCTAATGCAGCTTGAAGAGGGAATAAAGTATTAGGATCTTTTTCTTGAATACTATCAGATATAACAGAACCATCATCAGTTTCTAAAACAGTTCTTACTCTATGCAGCTGATCAGGTGCAATCATAAACGGAGAATGTGTTGTATAAATAATTTGATAATTTGCCGATAAATCTTCAAGAAAATCTAGTAAATTTGACTGTGCAGAAGCATGAAGATTTAACCCAGGTTCGTCGAGTAGCAATACATAGTTTGATTTTTTGTCCTCTTGTATTTTTTTAAACCACACTAGAAAGGAGAAGAACCAATTAAATCCCTTACTTCTATTTTTCAAAGGAAGTGAAACACCCTTGCTCTTGACTCTCACATCCAAAATATGTTCAACAATTCGATTATAGTTACGATTATCAAGTTGTTCTATCTTATCTATTTGAAATGTTATTTGTAGGTTTTTGTTAGTTTTCCAATATTTGAATAACTCTTCAGTGATAATGGATTCTGTAGCCTCTAGCTCAGCAATAAAATTTTCAAAATTATCTGCTTTTAAAATTTCATCTGTATTTATGTCAGCTAATTCAAATAATGCTTTTGCTGTTTTATATTCATTTTCATTCTGCCCATTCTTAAGTTTTTCAATACTAATCCTTGAGGGCAAAGAAAAATATTCATCATAGTACAAAAATTTTGGTTGATTTAAATCGAGATAAGTCCTTGCAATGTATTCATCAATGGGCTCATCCCATTTCCATTCATTCTTAAAATATTTTTCCAAAGAACTAATCCCTTTGATGTATTTGTCTTCTGAATATTCAGCCTTCAACGCATTAAGTTCTTCTATATTTTTTATTTTCTCAAGCTTCTCATTGATAGTATTGCTTGATATTCCAAGTTCTTTGGTTTTATTTGAGATAAACTTTTTTTTATCAATTTTTAATAAATCCCATGTGTCATTGTTATTATAGTTAATAGTGATGGCTAATTCTTTTGAAAGGAGAACTCCTTCACCCATTTCCTTTTCAATTGTTTCAAAAAGATTCTTATCAATCTCATAGTAGCAAGTAATAGCATTTGGATTTCCCCCTGATCTATCAATTTTCTTTTTTTCTTTTCTGGGATAATCATGAGTTAAGTTAAATTTAAACTGTTCATCCTTCTGGAAGTAATTAGTTTTGGCCATTACTTCCAAAGCTGACGTTTTACCTGATTCATTCATCCCTACAAGAATTGTGATATCGTCTTCTACAAGAAATTCTTGTTTCTCTGAAAAGGATTTGTACTTATGAATTTCAACTTTCTTTAATTTCATGCGTTTTGAGGTTTGGTTTATATTCATAACCTGTTTTGCAAGTGATATGCCAGTCGTATATAATAGGTAACAACCTGACAACAAGGCATAAATGCACATTTCGCCCCTTGGCGCGGACATCTTGTCCGTGACTGCTATACTAAAAACGTCCACGTTTTTGAATTACAACAGAACCACACTCACTCTACTACTCATACTGACAGATCATTAATTTTATGGACAAAAGTGAAGAGTGTGAGCACGAGTATGGAGTCAATAACAAATTGCATTTCATAGTTTCATCTCTTTTTGTGGCACACGTAAGCCAACTCCTTTGCTTAGAGGGTATCCACAAAACTCCAAAAAAATGGGATAGTATAAATATACTATCCCATTTATCATTCCCATTGAACATTAAGACATCCCAGCTATTCATAGACCATTATTCTAAAAACAACCTTTGCAAGACACTAACAATACGTTATTCAATCACAAACTTCCCATTGATGCTATTTCCCTGGTTGTCTTTAAGCGTGTAGAAATAAATTCCTTTCGGATAATTTGTAGTGATCACTTTGAATTCTTCTGATGTAAATTCATAATTTCCAATTAGCATTCCAAGTGTATTTAAGCAATTCAACGTGTATTTTTTAGCAGTCACACCTTTCATATTGAAAGTTACATGGTCCACCGCTGGAATCGGAAATACAGATACAGTCAGAACGTTCTGTTGATATTGTATACCGGTGGTCACAGTGCCTACCTGTACGCTGTTACCTTTGTTGAAATCCTCCGCTACTGTAATGCCTACTGTATGCATAATTTCGTTAGTAATGATTGGACTGTTATAATCAAAATAAATATAGGCCTTATTTCGAATCACTGTACCCAGCGCTGTGGAATCAGGTATTGTAATTCTGAAAGAAACCAACCCATTGCTTGCCAGATAGTTTGCGCTGCTGCTTGGTAAATTAATATTGTAAAAATTGAAAGAGAGTACAGCTTTTCCTTTTCCAGTCACCTGCAAAGTGTATGGATGGGAACCGGTACCCTGTGTAAAGGAAGCTATATCCAACGAGGTATCCAATGTATCTACCAAACGAACGGTGTAAGCTGTATCTGAACCGGTATTTTGAAAACGAATGATATACTCCAGCTCTGTCCCTGGCACTACCTGATTGAAAGTACCGATACCAGCAGGAATTGCCTGTTTGTCATTTGGATCATAACTATCCACAATAGAATTACAGGTAACTGCTATTTCTTCATCCAGATCGTCTTTCACGGAGGTTTTCACCAATCCTTTTCGCACTGTTCCGGAAATCGAAGTTCCGCATCCTTCCACAGTCGCTCTTGGAAGACTTTTGCCCGGGTGTAATGAATGTTGATCTGCTTCAAGACGAATGGTCTGACCTTGTGCCGGATAACGGACAATAAATTGTTCCTCTGAATTTAATTTAAAAGTCGAAGTGTAGATCAGAGTATCGTTGGCATAGACCCTGTAATTCTGGATGGTGGCCATGTTTCCGGTTCCTTTATTTTGAATTGCGAACCAGGCATTTTGCCCTTCACAGCCTCCCGTCACGTTCACAGAAGATTGATCCCAGGCTGGATCCGAGTCCGTACAATCAGAGGTAGGAGAGATTGAGGCCTTGATGCATTGCGTGAATCCGCGAATTGATTCATCTCCACACATCACAGAGTCGGTGAGAAAGATGGTCCCGCAATTTTCTGTGTCGATTGTTCCGATTTCATAGATCAGTAAGGAGCCGATTTTCGAAGTCCACATCGGAACAGATTTGATCGGGATGATGTAATCCGGATATTCAATTTTAATCTGAACGTTGTTGACCTGACGGTTACCATAATTGCAATAATCGACATAGGTATTCCCTCTGAAACATCTTCTCATCCTTGTGTTTTGAATGCTGATGTTTAGAAGTGAACAGTATCGTATGGTATCAGCAAAGTCAAAAGAAGCCGTATCCCTTGAGGCTCCTTTTAATACTACAGAATGAGTGGTAGCACATTGATTCTTCAGAAGTTTTGCATTGATAGAATTATATTGTTGAGAAAGTGTATACGTAGCGATACCCGAATCCACACGAATCTGGTACTTTCCATTTCCATCAGAACCTCCATAATATTCACCTGGCATGGCTTTTACGACTACTGATTGGATTTTTTCTTCGGTTGGTTGGTGAATACAATCGCTGTTTACATCGGTATAAATATTACCCCGAATAATATTGAAATATATTGGATCACCTTTGAGTTTAACTATATAATTATAATTCATATTATTAAAAAAGTAAATTTCTCCTGCCAGAAGAATTCCTCCATCCGGAAGTACTCTTATAGCCTCTACCCTATCTCCACTTATTCCTGTACCTACATTAAATCTAGTATCTCTGGAACCGTCAGGATTTAATCGTGCTATTTTTATACTTGAAATTCCATTAAAGGTTGAAAAAAGGCCGGTGACAATTATTTTTCCATCGTCTTGCATAGCTACCCTAGATGAGCTACTATTAAAACCTGTTCCAATGTTAAAAGAACGGTCAAGTGTACCATTAGGATTTAGTCGTGCAATTCCGTTTATCGGTATACCGTTAAAAGAAACTAAGGTTCCCGCAATAATTATTTTCCCATCCGGCTGGATACAAAAGTCACTAATTATGGGAGTAGTTCCAAAACTAGCACCGGTATTGAAACTAAGATCAAGTGTTCCATCAGGATTCAATCGGGCTATCTTATTGTGTATAATACCATTATACGTTGTAAAACTTCCAGCAATGATTATTTTCCCATCATCTGTCAGTTTAGAAGCATTAATTACTCCATTAGCTCCACTTCCAGTATTGAAGGAAGCATCTAAACTCCCATCACTATGTAACCTGCAAATATTTTGCTTTGATACCCCATTATAAAAAAAGAAAAAACCTGTAATAATTATTTTCCCATCCGGCTGCACAAGAATTGACCTCACTTCGTTGTTTATTCCAGAACCTATGTTAAAGCCTGGATCCAGACTTCCATCCGGATTGAGACGAGCAATTCTATTGATTACAGTACCATTATAGTTGGTAAACTTTCCTCCGATTATTATTTTTCCATCCGGTTGGGTGGCTATAGCAAGTACATCTTCATTGGGTCCAGTACCAGAATTAAAGGATAGATCCAACGTTCCATCGCTGTTTAGAAGTGTAACTCTGCTTATATCTACATTATTATATCTAGTAAACCTTCCTCCTATTAGTAATTTCCCATTTTTATAATCTTCAATACACATAATTCGCTTATCCGCTCCCCGCCGATCCGTATTAAAACTATTGTCTGCCGTTCCATCAGGATTGATTAAGGCAATATTGTCGTTGCTTCTGCCGTTGACCGAGGCAATGCTTCCGGCAATAAATATTTTTCCATCGCTCCTTATGGCAATCGATTCAATAAATGTGTTTTGCTGATCAAGCTCGAGCTGAAAAGCTGGATCCAGGGTTCCATCCATAAGTAATCTGCAGGCAAACGAGGCTGAGTTGCCACTTCGGGAGGTAGTACCTCCTACTAAAATTTTTCCATCAGTTTGAAGTTGAATGGTTCGAATAGTAGACGGAGTGATCGCAGCTCCAGGACTGAATGTTCCATCGAGACTTCCATCCATATCCAGACGGACCAGCGAGCTCACTGTCGTAGAATTATACATTGTAAAATTACCTCCTACTAGAATTCTTCCATCGGTTTGAACAGCACTGGAATAAACATCATAACTAAAGCCTGTTCCTGGATTGAAGTCGTTATCAAGGGTACCATCGTTGTTTAATCGTGCGATATGAACCCTACTTACTCCATCGTAATTAAGGAAGGTACCTCCAATAATTATTTTGCCATTGGATTGAAGTGAGATAGTTTTTACCGCATTATCAGCACCAGTGGAAGATGGCATAAAAGAATCGTCAAGGGTACCATCTGAATTGAGCCGTGCTATTTTTTTGATGGCTATACCATTGTATGTAAGGAAAGTACCTCCAATGAGAATTTTCCCATCCGGTTGAAGCAAAACAGCATTTATGGATGAGTTGGTACCTGTCCCTGTAGTAAACGACAAGTCATGCGTTCCGTCAGCATTCAACCGCACCAGATTTCTACAGGTTACACCGTTGAAACTGCTGAACCATCCTACAAGGATAATTCTCCCATCCGGTTGAATTGCGATTCCCATAATCCGGTTATTTGCTCCAAGTCCTGTAGCAAACGTTTTATCCAATGTCCCGTCTGTATTTAAACGGGCTATATTATTCTGACGAACATTCTTAAAGGATTCAAAAAGTCCACCGACCACAACCTTTCCATCATGTTGAATCTGAACCACATAGGGTGCACCGCTGAACCCCCCCATTCCAAAAGTGGTGTCGGGATGCGCCGGATTCTGAGCAAGAGCATTGCCGGAGAGAATATAACAAAATAAAAGAGCCTTAATTAATTTAGTGAAACTGGTTAATTGTTTTCTCATACAGTTGTTGTTTTAGGCAGACGTATTGTCAAGGTAAAATAATAGCATTTTAGTAATAAAAATCTAGCTGACCATAATGTATACTTTTTCAAGTAAAAAGGTAATCGAAATAGTATTCTCATCCGTGTTGGGTACCCTCACCAAACACTTACCTCTACAAAGCCACACTCACACTCCAACCCACACTAAATCCTGCAATAACTTAAATGGGCAAAAGTGTGAGTATGAGCGCGAGTATTGAGAGAAAAACAAAAGGCTCCGAATATTCGGAGCCTCAGTAGACCTTAGTGACAAAAATCCGAATCCCTTTATAGAGGATAACTATAAACCATACTCTTTATCAGAAGCTTTAGGACAGTATTGAGTGCGAGCGCGAGTATAGAGGACAAAATCAGTTCTGCTACAAAAAAATTGAGTGTGAACATTGAATATTCTCTATACTCCCCGTTGTTCGTAGTCTGTGACTACGAACTCAAGATAATTTGAAGTCTTAGACTTCACGCCGCAGGCGCAGAGCCCATTAAATTACTCAGGTAACATTTTCTATGAAAACCACACTCACATTGACAGTTCATTAATTATATAGGCAAAAGTCTAGAGTGAGAGTGTGAGTATTGAGAATAAAAAAGCCCATGATTTCTCATGAGCTTTGTAGACTGGAGTTTCATACCAAATCTTCTAAGTATGAAGTGATTAATATTTTCAATTTTCTTATTTAGAAACGTTGACAAATAATACTCTTGGCTTGATTCAAATCTTTGGGAAGACCTGTGTAAAAGTGTACACTCCTCCATTAGTTACTTCCGTCTTGCCATTGTCCAGCCAGTTTGCTTCAATAGTTACACTTCTCTGTCGCATTAACTCACCTTCGCGTGGATGACCAGACGGATAATTTACATTACTAAAATAAGGTGGTTCTCCCTCTATCATATCTCCATCTATCACACATTCAATCGCTGTGACTTTGGCATAGCGATCCGGTCTCCATGAATCTCTTGTAACATAGAATCCCATTCGACAGCCATTATTAATATACATCTGAAAAAGATTGATTTGTTCTTCTTTTTTCATTAGTGTGTTAAAGCTAAATTCTTAATCGTTATTCTTGGTACTATCAGAAAGAAAATACTTCCTTTCATATTTATCTATTTGCGTAGTTAGAATTTTCCATGATCTAGAAACTTGACCTGATATTGCTTTTTCTCCCATTATTCTAGAAGCATCTTTTGCATATAAATAAAAATTCCTCTTACTACTTTTGCTACCCAAATGACTGTATCTGCTAAAAATTTTCCTCTTAAAAATCATTCCATGCTTAGAAACTTGCTTTCTCCTACCTTTTTCTCTTAAGGAATGTCTTGCTTTTTTCGCCTGTGTTTTTACCCCTTTTTTTAAGGATCGGTAATATTTGGCTAAACTTGCAGATTTAATCTTTATCGATTTCCCATCAAATTCAAATCCTAAATATCTTAATGGAACATC
>CAYTGJ010000038.1:8504-21787 GCA_964437245.1 uncultured Chitinophagaceae bacterium | reverse complement strand
ACTTAAAATATTATTAGATAAAGTAAAATTACTAGTTTCAACTTTTTCTTCATTAATATTGAGTTTAAAATCTTCATTACTGATCACTTTTATAACATAGTTTTTAATTTTCTCAGCAAGTTCTTTATCACAAACAATAATAATATCATCAGAATATCTTCTATAGAAACCTCCTACCTTCTTTAGCAATTGATAAAGCCTAATATCAAATTCTAATAAATACAAATTTGAAAGAAACGCACTTATTGGAGTTCCCTGTGGTATTCCCAACCTTTTTCCTTCTTTCTTAAACTTATGCGATCTAACATATTTCTTTGATACAATTCTATTTTTAAATTCTTCAGGTGAAGTACAAAAAGAAATCACATCTCTATTCTTTAATTGATGTCTATTATTAAATCCAAATTCCTTCATCACATGTTTCAAAGAGACGTAAGAAAAATCTGTTAGGGAAGTATATAGGTTATAATGATCATCAGGAAGAGAAGTTACGTTCAATAATTTACACCATTGCTTTTTTAAATACTTATGGTTAAGGGAATCAAAAAAACTTGACACATCAAAACACATTGCTACGCACTCTCCTCTTGCTTTAATATGCTTAAAAACATCATTTGCGAAATGTATGTTATTCTTATTTGAATCTTCATCCTCTACAGGTACTTTTCTATATGCAGAAATACAATCACCTAATCCAGGATTTTCTAAAAGAATATTCTCATATAATGGAGCTAATATCTTTTGTGTATAATAAGAATATATAAGAGCGTCAAGATGTGTGGCATAAAAAATATTTCTCTTTTTTGCTGTACTCTCTTTACTTCCATCAACGACCTTGTAGTGTCCTTTTATTGTATCACCATATTCATCAATTCCAACATCCTTATACCTACGTGCAATTATTGCATTGTAGATTAATGGATAAAAACCATGGCTGGAAATATTATTGGGATTGCTTACAAAGGAATGTAAAAATTTAATTGTTTCTACTTCTCTAGTGTTGATCTTAGAAGTAAAGTGAACATAGCCTCTTGGTTTTAGCCAATCATTATTTTTTGGTCTCCTTTTTTTCATAAAAAGCATTGCAGCTATTTAGCGGCTTTCCTTGACATTTCTGCCTACACAAGCTTACTCTTTTTTTAACAAGGTGCTGAACCCTGCTACGTTTAAAGCAGGCACCGCTCAACAAATCTTATTAGTAACTTGCTCACTAATGGCTGATAAATGTAACCAGACAATGAATGAATCAATAACCAACGTGATAGAGATTATGATCTCTTCTGCTACAGGTCAGATGCTGTTAAACATCTTCAAGCATCAGAATCCTTGCATAATTCTAATCCACTCCCCAAATACCGTATATCGTATTCAGTAATTAAAATGTATAACATTTTAATTTTCCTTGAACAATCGCTTTATGTGGAACTTCAAGCTGCAATGCGCTTACTCCAAAATCAATTATTATGCCCTATAAAGTAAAACTGACACTTTGTCGTAACTTAATTATAAACAGCAATATGTGAATAATTGAAAATTGTTCATTCCTAAAAATAAGACACAAAAAAACCGAATCAGGTAGAGATTTACCTAATTCGGCTAAATTTTACAGGTAGACCTTAGTGACAAAAATTCGAACCCCTTTGTAGAGGATAATAGAATATTATACCGGCTATCAGACGGTTTCAACACCTCTCTCAAAGATATTAGGATGGCTTGAAGTTATATATTTCTTTTAAAAACTCTTCTCTGGATAGATAAATTCTAGCTAATATTTCTTTTTCATAGGTTGGTTTATGAGAAAGGTTAATACCTTCATCAAATACTTTCTCTGTAATTCCATCTGTCATTGAATCTAGACTATTTATTATTCGCTTAGCCATTTCAGGATCTACAATTCTAATTAATTCTATTGTGGATCGCCTAAAACTTGTTTGTTCAATTTTAATGCTTTCTATTAAGCTAGATTTCGACTCTTCAGTTATTGTACTATTAGATAACAAATTAGCATGGCTAATAACTTTATTATAAAAGCCATAAATTTTTTCTAGGTTAGGCAAAACAATAAGCTCCTTAAACCATTGTAGTTTAATATTATTATCTTCTTGTTTCTGACTTTTTCTTCTTTCATTAACAAAAAAGTAGATCACAAGACCTAAATTAAATAGAGCTACAAAAGCTTCAACAACGCCGGCAATATCAGCAATATAATCTGGAGAATTTACTGGTTGATTTTGTAAAAGAAGCATGATTTATACAAGGGCATTTTCCTCTCGCAAAATTCTTTCAATTGCTTCTTCTAAATCACTAGCAATTTTATATCTACCTTCATTGATAAATATAAATTTAGAATAGAATCCATCACTTTTTAGTTTCAGTACTACATTTACTAAAAACTCTTCTAAGAAAGATGGATTAATTGACCCAATATCATGTGGAATGATAATATTGATTTTATCATACGAAGTTTCTAACTCATCTATTTTAGATTTTTTTCTAACTTCTTCACCTCGATCTCTACCAGTAAAAACTTTGGCACCTCTCGTTCTGAAGGTTTCTAAATCTATGTTATACGCTTTCATAAATATTATCCTCTATGGCCACATTTTCCGGTTTAATGCAAATCTTTGCAGAGATCATTGTTCCAGGAAAATAATTTTTTGTAAAATTAACAAAATTTTTGTCAGGTTTCTCATTTATGTCTCCAGTTTCGTTAAAAGCCATTATTTTATATGGTTTTTTCTCTTTCCCTTTGACTTTTTCAATGATTCTATAGCTCCCATCAAATTCTATACGTGTATTTCCAGAAATTATTGTGAGTTTAGACCTTTTATCATTTTCAAGGTCTCCTTTTAGGTTAAAGAAGCTTTCTATAAACCTAATCGATCCATTCCCTCTTCGCCAATTTGATTTACTAGTTACTCCTTCTTGTAACGCATATAAGGTCCAAAGAGTTTCTTCCTCAAATTCTGCTGTTTTAAAAAGACTTTTTTTCGTGTAATTTTTAGACAATTCTAGCATTTGTTTTACAGCTTCCTGATTTGGGCAATGTTCATCTTTAAACTTTTCATATATGGTGTTACCAAAATTGAAAATTACAAAATGGAAAGTTCCAATGTTTTCATCCATGTTTTTATTCTCATGAAAATAACCAATAGAAAAGCGATTCTGTGTTGTGGAGTGTTCTTCAGCATTGATTAGTATTTCTCCAATCACGTCATATAAATTTTTTTCAGCAGTATCAGACAAAGTTTTTCCCATTTTGTGAATACAACTTGTAATATATTCTACCAGTCTCGTAATATCTATTTCTCTTTGAGCAGAAGCATTCGGAGACATTTTGTTTCTAATACATAAATTATATGTAGAAATATCTGGGTAATCGATTTTAAAACCTCTGATATTTCTAAAAGCTCCAATCGAGAATAAAATTTTTACTATTTCTGGCCTATTAAAATTTACAGGGCGTAACGATTTAACTTGATGATTATATCGCCTTTTTTTACAAATTTGAATAAAAAAGTTAAAGTCCATTATAATTATATCCATGCAAACAGATGCGTCTAATTCAATAGTTTGACATTGAGAATAATCGATTAGTATTTCTGCATGTTCGCTTTTATAAATTTGATAAAGAAGTTTTTTAAGTGTTAAAAAACTTTCTTCTGGATTCTGAGCTAAGGAAAAGGTTTTTGGAATCCCAATTATATTTGAATCATTACTTTTTACTCGAGAATCAGAAAAGGCTTTCGTAATTGAAAATAGATACGATGAATTTGTAGGATAATCAGGACGTTTAGGTGTATATTTTTGAGTGAATTTTTTTTGAAGTAAATAGTCATTTCCTAATTTTTTTTGTTTTGTTATAGCATCCTTTAAGAATTTAATTTTACCGGCTTTTATTCTCGCCTTTCTCGCTTTTCTTTTAGCCTTTTTTTTGACTATAATTCTCTTTTGACGATTTCTACTCCTAGCTGATTCTTTTTTGTTTTTCATATTCTGATCAAACTCAAACTCTTGCAAAAATAACTATATTATGTTCATTTTTAACATGTTAATTATACACAATTATAATTTATTTATATATTTCTAATTCTTCAAGAAATATTAAAAAAGGAAAAGAACGGTTGCTGAAAATAAAGCTACATCTGCACGATAAGAAAAACAATTTTGATAAAACAGAAATAAGATATGTAGAACCTTTCAGAAACCTGGTATCAGAACTTCTTCGTGCAAAAGAGTTGTCTTCTTCCAATGCTTTTCTTGAGATGAGAGCATATCTGAAAGCGATCACAGAAGTAAGAATTTTAAGAGATAGAAAATTTTCACTTGAGCTAATTTATCCTTTGAACACGATCGCAAAACCGCAAGAATTCTGGTTATGGAAGACCTTAAATACATCACAAAAATGATAAAATAATCTATTATTTTTTGATGATACTGAAGGAAAAATCGAGCCATTATATACTTATGAATGAGGCAATTGAGAGAAGATATAAAAAGCCCCAAAAAGTAAAACCCTGCTTTACAGGGCTTTACTTTTTATGTAGAGAGGAAGGGATTCGAACCCCCGGTACGGTTTCCCGTACACACGCTTTCCAAGCGTGCTCCTTAAACCACTCGGACACCTCTCTATAGTTTTCGGAGTGCAAAGAAAATGATATTTTTTACTATATCCAAATAATCCGACCACAAGATTTAAAACACTGTAGACCAGACAACTTACCTTATATCCCCTGCTATATAAAACCCTCCATCTTAGTTGTGGAAATCTGCTTCTCGGATATTTTGCCCTCTTTTCGTTACTTTACCAAATGGCTTCTACTCCAGAAACGGTCCTAAAAGACCTGAAAGCAAACAAATATGCCCCTGTCTATTTTCTGCAGGGAGACGAACCTTATTACATTGACCTGATCTCCGATTACATCGAAAAAAACTGTATCCAGGAACATGAAAAATCGTTCAATCAGACAGTCCTCTACGGGAAAGACACCAATGTAAACACCGTACTCCAAAATGCCAAAAAATTTCCTATGATGGCCGAACGACAGGTCGTCATTGTAAAGGAAGCTCAGGAACTCCCGGACCTTAGCAAAGAAGCAGGAGAAAAATTTCTGAATGCATACATCCAAAACCCTCTTCCTTCCACCGTATTGGTATTCTGTCATAAGTATAAAACACTGGACGGACGGAAAAGCCTGGGAAAAAACATGGACAAATTCAGCGTGCTTGTCAATACAAAAAAAATGTACGACAACCAGCTCCCTGAATGGATCAACAAATTTGTCACAGATAAAGGGGTTAAAATAAATCCCAAAGCCTCTCTCCTGCTCGCTGATAATATAGGGAATGATCTGAGTCGACTGGCCAACGAGATCGAAAAGCTACTGATCAATCTGAAAGATAAAAAAGAAGTAGACGAATCACTGGTAGAAAAATATGTAGGGATCAGTAAAGAATACAACGTATTCGAATTGCAAAAAGCACTTACCAACCGTGATGTGGTCAAGGCCAATAAGATCATTAATTACTTTGAAGCCAATCCGAAAAACAATCCGATCATTCCTACCCTTGCTGCTTTATTCGGGTTCTTCAACAAGGTATTGCTGGTACATGGCTGCGACGATAAATCCGACGGAAACATTGCGAAAACGCTCGGGGTAAATCCGTTTTTTGCAAAAGATTATTCAGCAGCAGCCCGGAGCTATCCTGTACAAAAAGCGATCAATGTAATCCACTATCTGCACGAAGCAGATCTGAGAAGTAAAGGCATCGGCAGCAACAGCATGGAAGAAGGTCAGATCATGAAAGAGTTAATCTTCAAGATCCTGCATTAAAACGTTCGGCTTCTCAATCTTCGGAAGACCTCTTATACACTGTTCCTTGTCACACTAACAATATCAGGGATAGCAGTAAGCTTGGCTATCAGAATATCCAGTTGGTGCGTATCGTTGACAAACAGCATCAGGCTTCCTTCAAACATTCCATCGTTGGAATCAATGGTGATCGAACGGATGTTTACTTTCAATTCATTCGAAATTACCTTCGTAATATCGTTGATGATCCCCATACGATCCGTACCGATAATGTTCAGCGAAGTAAGAAAAGCCAGTTCCTTCTGCGAAGTCCATTTAGCCTTAATAACCCGGTAACCGAAGTTAGAGATCAGCTCCACCGCATTCGGACAGTTGGTCCGGTGAATCTTGATTCCTTCCGAAACAGTCACAAATCCGAACACATCATCGCCCGGGATAGGGTTACAACATTTTGCAAAACTGTAATCTATTTTCACCAGATCATCACCAATCAGGAGTGTATCCTTATCAATCGTCTGTACAGGTTTTACATGTGTCTGTGGTTTTACCTCAGGTTCTTTCTTCTCGGGTTTCTTTTGCTCCAGGAACTCTTTGAAGCGACGTATATCCGCCGTTTCCACAAGGCCTTTTGCCACATTATAATAAAGATCGAGCGAAGACTTCACGTTAAAAAACGTAATCAACTGCTGAATGATCTCATTGTTGAGTTCTATTTTCAAATGATCCAGCTTTCTCTGAATGATTTCCTTCCCATCTTCTGCTACTTTTTTCTTTTCTTCCTTCAGACTGTCTTTGATCTTGGCCCTTGCTTTGGAAGTTACCACAAACTTCAGCCAGTCCTCGCTGGGCTTTTGTTTCCCCGAAGTAAGAATTTCTATCTGGTCTCCGTTTTTTACAATATAGCTGAGTGGCACCAGTTTCTGATTTACCTTCGCCCCCAGACAGCGTGAGCCGATATGGGAATGTATTTCAAAGGCAAAATCCAGCGCCGTAGCGCCATGCGGAAGAATTTTCAGTTCTCCTTTAGGCGTAAAGACATAGACTTCTTCATTAAAGAAATTCTGACGAAAATCCATCATGAAATCCAGCGCAGAAGAATCGTTTTGCTCAATGATCTCACGGACCTGGCTCAGCCATGCTTCCAGACCAGCCTCCTTACTATTGGCGGCCATTTCCTTATATTTCCAGTGGGCGGCATATCCCTTTTCGGCAATCTCATCCATCCGCTGTGTACGGATCTGGACTTCCACCCACTGTCCTGTGCTGGACATTACTGTTGTATGCAGCGATTCATAACCGTTGGCTTTCGGCGTACTTACCCAGTCACGCAAACGGTCCGGGTTGGGTTTATAAGTATCGGTAATAATGGAATATACTTTCCAACAATCTGCTTTCTCATGTTCAGGCTGCGAATCAATGATCACCCGGATGGCAAACAAGTCGTAGATCTCCTCAAAAGGCGTATGTCCTTTCATTTTATTCCAGATGGAAAAAATAGACTTTGGCCGCCCTTTGATCTCAAACTTAAGATCTGCTTTTTCAAGATTGTCCTTAATAGGAGTGATAAAATCCCGGATGAACTTATCCCGGGCCGACTTGGTCTGCTTGATCTTACCAGCGATCTCAAAATATTTTTCGGTATCGGTATATTTCAGATAGAGATCTTCCAGTTCACTTTTAATGGCATACAAACCCAGACGATGAGCAAGCGGAGCATAGAGGTAAATGGTTTCCGAAGCAATCTTCAGTTGTTTCTCCCTCGGCATGCTGTCAAGCGTCCGCATGTTGTGCAAGCGGTCTGCCAGCTTGATCAGTACCACACGTACATCATCCGAAAGCGTAAGAACCATCTTACGGAAGTTTTCCGCCTGTTGCGAACTTCCGTGTTCAAACACACCTGATATTTTCGTGAGTCCGTCAATGATCGAGGTCACTTTAGGACCAAAATCACGCTGGATATCTTCCAGTTCCAAGTGAGTATCTTCTACCACATCATGCAGCAGGGCCGCTATAATGGAAGTCGTTCCCAGCCCGATCTCCTCGACCGCGATCTGCGCTACCGCCAGCGGATGATAAATATAGGGTTCTCCGGATTTTCGGCGCATATCCTTATGCGCCTGAAGGGAGGTGTAAAATGCTTTCTTGATGATTTTGGCATCACCATCTTTCAATACAGGTTTGGCTATTCTTAGTAGCTTTCTATACCTGTTTATGATTTCCTTATTCTCTTTTTCCAGATCTACGATCAGCATACTCAAATATACAAAAAATACAATTTCGAGTAAACGGAGGAGGCTTTTTATTTTACTGAAGCCATAAGAAATACAAAATCAGGGAATCAGAAAGTCTTCCGTTCCTGATTTGGTTTGAATAAGATTTTAGGCTGTCCTGGATGGGCTGGTCAATTATCTTGTCTTTTTCTCTGGAATCCGGTATCGGGCATCCATCCAGGGCAGTCTATAGGATTTAATCTTCCAGGAAATTATTCAGAAAGGTCGTTTTCAAAAGCATCCATCCAAGGAAAAAGAAGATGGACCAGCTCAGGTAGATATGATAATAATCCCAGGTGTCTTTATAGCGGGACTCGATCATTTTCCCTTTTTCCAGTTTATCGATCGTGAGAAAAACCTCACTCAGAGCATTGTTGTTGACTGCTCTGAAATAATTCCCCCTGGTCTGCTCCGCAATTTTCCGTAGCAAGGTTTCGTCCAGATGCGAACGGACCGTAAGTTTTTTCCCGGTCGAATCCCTTCCGAAAGAGACCTCTCCCTCCTTTCCTATTCCAATTGTGTAAATCTTAATATTATACGCATACGCCAGCTTGGCAGCCGTCACAGGATCAAGAATCCCTGAAGTATTTTCTCCATCACTCATCAGGATCATCACTTTGGCCCCTGACGGTGTCGATTCTTCCAACCGGTTAATTCCCACCCCGATAGCATTTCCTATAGAAGTCCCTGAATGTTCGATCATTCCGGCATTCATCTCTGAAAGATAATTATTAAGCAAATCATGGTCATTGGTGAGCGGTGACAAAGAATAAGCATCTCCGGCAAAAACCACCAGGCCGATCCGGTCATCGTTCCGGCCTGAAATGAACTTACGGGCTACTTCTCTCGCTGCTTCCAGGCGATTGGGGCGAAGATCCTCCAGCTTCATGGATTCGGAGATATCAATTGCCAGAATAATGTTGATTCCTTCCCTGAACTGGTCGATCCGCTCGCTTACGCTCTGAGGCCTTGCCAGTGCTACGATCCCTATGGTAATAGAAAGCATCTGAAATGAAATTGGGATAAGACGCAACACCTGTACAAAATTCCAACGCCCGAGTTCACTGGCAGGTAACGCCACATCAAACTTCTGCCGGATCGGGAAATAAAAAAGCCAACGTAGTAAAAACAAAAAAGGAACTGCCGGAACGAGGAGTAGAAAAATCTTATTTTCCCAATGAAAGTCACGAAGCAAGTCAGGAGAGAACCATTGCCATGAAAACCACTCCCAGGCATTATCGGGCATTTCTCAACTCCTTTCTGCGTTTCTTATACCGCTTATTGGAAAATTTTTTCAGCACTGAAAGCGCTCGCGAAGGGTCGCCGGTAATACTGCCACTGTAAATAGCACGGTCTACTTCCTGCAGACCTTCTTTTAACTCTTCTCTGTTAAATAAAGATATTATTTCAGTAGTAGTAAATGTATTGATAGGCTTTTGCTCCAGCCTTGTCAGATAGTTTTTCCATTCTCCCAGCACGGTCTCCATCTTCTGCAAACTGGGAGCGGTTTCCATCTCTTTCTGAAGTTTCTCAAAAGTCTGGAGGAACTGTACATGATTTTTACGCATCATATACAACCGGTAATTCCGGAGTACCGCTTTCCCTAATATAAAATAAAACAATACGACTGCCAGGATAACGATCACCAGAGAAGCAAGGTAATAAGGATAATTATAACGGCTGGTCACTTCTACATACCGGGTATTTTCACGAAGCACCAGGCTGTCCGGAATTTCAGATAAATATTGCCTGATACCGATCCGGTCCGGCAAAGAATACAGACGGGTAGTATCTCCCTGTTCAAGAATGAATACAGGCAGAGTCAACTCTATATTTTTTTTTAGTTCAAACGTACGAAGCGTATAGACCACACTGTCAATACTGATACTATCGCGGGTACGGGTAGGAAAATACTCTTTACGTATAAATTCAAACGGTGCAAATGAATAAGAGGAATCCGGGAAAAATAATTCCATCTTTTTCGGATGATGATAGCTCAGGGCATACTTTACCGGCTGTCCGATTTTAATAGAATCTGCCAGAAAATTACCCTGGGGCTTTACCATCTGAGCCAATGCAGAAAAGGCTAGACAATTTCCTATGATATATAGTACAACCTGTTTAAGCACTTTTATTCCTTACATTAAAAAGCTTGATCAGTTTCGGTACATAATCTTCCTTGGTGTCGACCCAGAGATAATGGGCTTTGTACTTCCGGCAAAGCTGCTCCAACGCAAGCCTGTTCTTATGAAAAACCTGATTGACTGCCTGCCTGAAACTTCCGGAAGAAGAATTCACCCACAAGGTCTTTTTACGTTCTTTATCAAACAACGGAATGATCCCCAGGCCCGGGAAATTGATCTCCCTCAAATCAGACAGATGGATCACCACCAGGTCATGCTTTTTGGCCAGTGCGGTAAGATTATGTTCATATCCTTCATCTATAAAATCCGAGATCAGAATCACGATACTTTTACGCTTCAATAAAGTAAGCGTAAAGTTCAGTGCTTTGTTAAGATCTGTTTTGATCGATTTAGGAACGAGGTCAAACATTTTAAGGATCAGGTTGTACCCATGCCTGGGGCCTTTGTCAGGTTTAATGTACAGCTCTTTCTGATCACTAAAGCAGATGAGGCCCACATGCCCCGACTCTTTCACCGCCGAAAGCGTAAGTACTCCGCATATTTCTTTCCCCACATCGATCTTCTTCTGATTCAGTTTACCAATATCCTGCGAAGCACTGACATCCAGGATAAAAAATACGAACTGTTCTTTCTCCTCCCGAAAATTTTTCACATACGTCCCATGTCCTTTGGCACTTACATTCCAGTCAATGGCCCGCACATCATCTCCATACTGATAATCCCGTACATCCGAAAATTCCAGTCCTGACCCTTTGAAAACCGAATGGAAGTTTCCCTGCATCCGGGTATTGATGGCTTTCCGGATCAGCACTTCGTATTTTCTTAATTTTTTAAGGGTTTCATTCATCGGTCTTCAAAATTTCCTCTCCGGACAACTTTATAGTAGCTCGTTTAAGCCCCTTCTAATTCCTCAGGAGACCAAAGTTAAGAATTTATGCTTTTTATTAGTAAATTAACGAACTAAATACAAAATACCCTCGTTAGACCTGAGTAATTTGATACATAGTTAATAATTCACAAATAAATATAAATTTCTAATCATCATGAAAAAAGTAATTTTCATTCTGGCACTTTCCGGTCTTGTATCCTTCGGGTCTTTTGCTGCTGCTCTGACAACAGGTGCAACTTCCACAACTGAGCTGTCAAAAGGCGGCGATAAGAAAAAGAAAAAAGGGAAAAAAGAGTGCTGCTCTGCTGACGATAAATCAAAATGCGGCGAGAAAAAAGAAGACACCAAGAAAACAGAAGAACAACCTAAATAATTTCTGTGGAAAACTTAAAAGGCCCCATGTTTATGAGGCCTTTTTTATTACTTAAATTTGTAGAGGAAGTCAGACCTCTTGGCCCTGATCATACATTAACCGATTACTAACTATCATGAAACAATACCACGACCTGATGCAACATATTCTGGATGCAGGAAATAAAAAAGAAGACCGCACAGGGACTGGTACCATCAGTGTTTTCGGCTACCAGATGCGGTTTGACCTGGCCGAAGGTTTTCCGCTGGTCACTACAAAAAAGTTACACCTGAAGTCGATTATCCACGAGCTGTTGTGGTTTCTGAAAGGCGAGACAAACATTCAGTATCTGAAAGACAATGGGGTTTCTATCTGGGATGAATGGGCAGACGAAAAAGGAGAATTAGGCCCAGTGTACGGTTATCAATGGCGTAACTGGCCTGCTGCAAACGGCCAGCACATCGACCAGATTACAGAGGTGATCAATCAGATCAAAAAGAATCCTGATTCCAGAAGGCTGATCGTAAGTGCCTGGAATGTAGCCGACATCAACAACATGAAGCTTCCTCCCTGCCATGCATTCTTTCAGTTTTACGTAGCAGACGGCAAACTATCCTGCCAGCTTTATCAAAGAAGTGCCGACGTATTCCTAGGGGTTCCCTTTAACATTGCTTCCTATGCTTTGCTGACGCTCATGGTAGCACAAGTATGTGGCTTAAAACCAGGCGATTTTGTACATACCCTGGGCGATGCCCATCTTTACTCGAACCATATTGAGCAAGCCAAACTACAACTTTCCAGAGAGTTCCGGCCTTTGCCTTCTTTGTGGATAAATCCTGAAGTGACCGATATTTTTGGATTTAAGTACGAAGATTTCCGACTTGAAAACTACGATCCGCATCCACATATTAAAGCGGCTGTAGCTGTTTAAGCCCTTCAGCCATCCTGAACGATGATTTCCCGGATGGTAAAATAAGGAGTCCTGCTCTTCTTTCTCCGGTATAATCAATAAAAAAATTGCACTTTTACTGCAAAACTTTTCTTGTTTTGATTTTTTAGAAGTATATTAATACGATTTTTGAAGGGGAAATAACAAAGTTGACAAACGTTGGTCAACTTTATAATCTTACGATATTAATAAAAGAAAAAAGTGAGCGAACAAAGCAAAAAAATTGCCCTAATCGAGGATGATCCATGGTTGGAACCTTATTATCAAGATGTTGAAGAAAGAGTTGGTCGTTTTGACAAAGCTCTCAACATCATCACGATACACAGCGACAGTATTAAACACTTTGCTTCTGCTTACCAATATTATGGTATTCATTTCGATCCGAACGCCAATGGATGGTGGTACAGGGAATGGGCTCCCAATGCCAAACGCCTCTCTCTCATCGGAGATTTCAACGACTGGGATCGTGAAGCGGATATTTTAACCCAAAAAAACAACGGCGATTGGGAGATCTTTCTTCCTTATGAAGCCTATAAAACCCGTTTCACTCACAAAAGCCTTGTCAAAACACACGTCATTTCTGATTACGGTGCTTTGGACAGGATCTCTCCCTATATTACAAGGGTACTACAGGATCCTCTTACACATGATTTCAGCGGACAACTTTGGTTTCCTGAAGAATACCAATGGCAGCATGAATACGATGTCAACCAACTTAAGGACCTTGTAATCTATGAAACTCATGTAGGAATTGCCCAGGAAAAAGAAGGCATCGGTACCTACCGTGAATTTGCGGACAACATACTCCCGCGAATCAAAGCGCTGGGGTATACAACCATCCAACTCATGGCCGTT
The DNA here is from genome assembly GCA_964437245.1 of uncultured Chitinophagaceae bacterium. Classification (GTDB taxonomy): domain Bacteria; phylum Bacteroidota; class Bacteroidia; order Cytophagales; family Cytophagaceae; genus JANYCO01. Next base: position 8,515 of record CAYTGJ010000038.1, on the reverse strand, counting down.
ATGGAACATCC
>CAYTGJ010000038.1:0-8494 GCA_964437245.1 uncultured Chitinophagaceae bacterium | reverse complement strand
TTTCGGCTACCATGTTTCAAATTTCTTTGCCCCCTCTTCACGCTTCGGCACACCAGAAGACCTGAAATACCTCATCGATCAGGCTCATGGCATGGGACTGGCGGTCATTATGGACATCGTACATTCTCACGCGGTCAAAAATATTGCGGAAGGATTAAATTTCTTTGACGGAACCGATTTTCAATATTTCCATGCCGGAAACCGGGGCAACCACGAAGGATGGGACTCCAAATTATTTGACTATGGAAAATGGGAAGTAAAAAGATTTTTGCTTTCCAATGTCCGGTACTGGCTGGAAGAATTTCATTTCGACGGTTTCCGGTTTGATGGTGTTACCTCTATGCTCTACTACCACAGAGGGATCACTACTTTTGATCATTATGACAAGTACTTTAAAAACGATGTAGACTGGGACGCACTAATCTATCTGCAACTAGCCAATCATCTTACCCAGATTATAAAACCAGGTGCCATTTCCATCGCAGAAGATGTCAGCGGAATGCCGGGACTCACCCGCAAAATACACGACGGTGGTGTAGGCTTTGATTACCGTCTGGGAATGGGAATTCCGGATTACTGGATCAAACTGCTCAAGGAAAAATCAGATGAAGACTGGGAAATTCATGAGATGTGGCATATCCTGACCAATCGCCGGTACAAGGAAAAAACCATCGCTTATGCCGAATCCCATGATCAGGCACTGGTAGGAGACAAAACACTTGCCTTCTGGCTTATGGACAAAGAGATGTATTTTCACATGATGAAAAACGACTCAAACTTTGTCATCGACCGGGGAATCGCACTGCATAAAATGTTCCGCTTCTTTACTATCTCCCTTGGAGGCGAAGCCTATCTGAACTTTATGGGCAATGAATTCGGGCATCCTGAATGGCTTGACTTCCCCCGTGAAGGCAACGGCTGGAGCTATAAATACGCCAGACGTCAGTGGTCGCTCGTAGATAATCAGGACCTGAAATACGAATACATGAATAACTTTGACAAGGCCATGATCAGCCTGATGAAAGAACATGGATTATTCTCATCTCTCCCTGCCCAGCAATTGAATATGGACGATGCAAACAAGGTGATCATCTTTGAGCGCAACAACCTGATCTTCGCCTTCAACTTCAGTGTAAGCAATTCCATATTCGGCTATAAATTCCGGGTACAGAAAAGAGGAAAATACAAAATCCTTCTCAACTCGGACAATAAGGAGTTTGGAGGTTTCGGAAGAGTAGACAATTCTGTGGTTCATGAAACGGATGAATTCCGGTATTTAAGCGTTTACCTTACCAACCGGACCGCAATCGTACTGGCAAAAATAGAAGAATAATAAGACAGGAAATATTCTGCTGTTCAGAAGAAATAAAATCCCCGGCAATCGCTTGGACAGTGTCCAAGCGATTACTAAGATTGTTGAGAGTAAATTATCCAAACAAACTCATCTGACCATTGCCAGGCCTTCTAAACAAACTAAGGTCATATTCCGGCATAGCTCTCCCTCCCATATACTTCTGTCTGGAAATCCGGAACAGGTCCGCAATCGCCTCTGCGGTTTTCCCTTCTCCACTCATCCGCACACCATACCGGCTGTCGTTAAGCTTTCCTCCATGACACTCTGCGATCTGGTGTAAAATTTTATCGGCACTTTCGGGAAAAGCTTTCTGCACCCAATCGGTAAATATTTCTGCAATAGATCCGTTCAACCTTGCGATGGTGTAATACGCAGACAATGCTCCTCTTTCCGCCACCGCTTTGATCACTTGGGGAATTTCATGATCGGTCAGTCCCGGGATAATGGGAGCCACCATGACATTGACTGGAATATTATTTTTAGAAAGTTCCTCTACTGTTTTCAATCGCTGAGCCATGGTAGCAGTACGGGGTTCCAGTTTCAACCGGACTTCCTCCCTCATCGAATTAATGGATATACTGACATGTAGTAATCGCAACGAAGCCATTTCCTGCAAAATATCAAGGTCCCGGAGAATAAGACTGTTTTTAGTGATCATACTGACCGGATTCTTATACCTCAGGCAAACTTCCAGCATCTGGCGGGTTAGTTTATATTTTCTTTCTGCCGGCTGATAACAATCTGTATTCCCCGAAAACATGATCGGATGGGACTCCCAGCTTTTATGCTCAAAGGCTTTGACCAGAAGCTGAGGCGCATTCTTTTTCACAATGATCTTTGTTTCAAAATCGATCCCGGCACTGTAGCCCCAATACTGATGTGTATTGCGGGCATAACAATAGATACAACCATGCTCACAACCTTGATAAGGATTCATGGAAAACCCCTGACCCAGATCCGGACTGTCTATCTTATTAATGATTTTCTTTGCCTGCTCCGTGAAAAATTCTGTTTTCACGGGTCCCTCCATAAAAGGTTCGTCTAACCCTTCCTGGTGTTCGGCTACATAACTGTTTCTTAAAAACGGATTATCCGCATTTTTTTGCGCTCCTCTACCCTTCTGAAAATTGGTTTGCTCTATTGCCATTATTAAAAATACTAATTAAATTAGTGTTTACTAAATAAATTGACATTATTTTTAAAAAAACATAAAAACACGTTTATTCCCCAAAAACTAATGCAGCATTCATCTCTCAACTGTCCGCACTCCAACAAAATAATGAAAAAGGAAATTCTCTACAGAAAGCTTTATACAAAAAAGGCTTTATATTTCCGGTAACGGACCAATGTGAATTTTAACACGTAAGCTGCACCACAAATAAAAGGCAGCAAAAAGAAAAACATAAATACGTGGTATTGAACGATGAAGAATGCACAAACAACCAGCACCAGGATCGAAACACTCATCAGTAAAATAGCGCCCAGATAAAGCGTAATCATATAAGGATAGTAAAGCCTGGAATTTTGAACCTCCTCTCTTTTTCTGATAAATTCCTGATAGCGTTTTCGCGCATCGGCCTCCTGCCGGGCTTTTTGCTCCTGGACCCAGACCGCATAACGTCGAAAAGGATCGGCGGTGGCTTCCATTTTGTGATCATAGGCCAGGCGTTTCTGCCGGTCGATCAGCATCTCATAGGCCTTGTTGATCAGTATGAACCGGGTCTGAGCATCGTGAGATTTATTAATATCCGGATGATATTTTTTGGCAAGGCTCCGGTAGGCTCTCCGGATCTCTTCTTCGGAAGCATCTTCTGTCAGGCCTAAAACCGAATAATAATTATTCATCCTTATGGGGTACTAAACGATATAACGAATATACTAAATAATTGGTTGGGATATAAAAGGAGAGTCTATTTTTATCGCCCGCCAAACCTGTAACGGACCTGCACCTTTATCTCCCGGACCTTATCCCCGATTATAGTCTCCCAACCTGTCCCTACAGAAGTTTGTCCGCTGTAATACGTAACAGAATACCGAAACCACCAATCCAGGTGCCGGCCGGTCCTGAACTGCAGGAGACAATAAGCCCGGCTCCCCTTTCCATAATAAGCGGGAAACGAAACAGCATACAGCACCTCTTTTTCATATATATACTGCCGGTTATCATAATCCTCCGTTTCAAAAAGGCTGTACCGGGCACTGATCCTGACCTTATGGAAATCGAACTGTATATCCTGAACAATGGCAAATCCTCTGGTAGGCGTATTGGTTTGCCGGTAACTGCTCCATTGGACACGGCTTCGCAAAGAAAGCCGCTCTATCCCGTGATCCAGATTGAGCACTGTATTGTACTTAACCGTAGGAACCGTGTAATCCATGGGAGTCTTATTCTCTGCCTGATTTTTTCCTATTTCCTCACAACGAAGCTGAACATACAACTGTGTTTTTTTCGACCGGCTATACTGTACTCTTGCCATGTACCCATACCCTTCGGAAGGACTGTCCCGGAGATATTTCAACCAGGGGAACACAAACCTGTCATAGTAAGCACTGATCGTCCATTTCGGATCCGGTTTGATTCTAAGGCCCCAGTAAAATCCTTTCTCATTCACAGGATCTGTACTCTCCGAAAAAGCACGGGCATAAAAGCTATGAAAATTCCTTTCATAATTTCTATATAAAAAGGCACCGTCCACCTTGGGAGAAAAGCTGCCTATGGCTCCTGCCAGCAAAGCTTTCCCGCCTCCGCCAGCCAAAGCTGCCTCTCCAAAAAAAGTAACGTTCCGGACAATCCAGCGATAATCTGCCGAAGCCACCGTTTGCCGGTCACCCGAATAATGAAAACGGTTGTACAGCCTGTCTTTCTCCCGGATCGTTTTATCAAAAACAGTGTACACCCAGGAAAGTCCGGTATACAACTTATGGTTCTTTGTTTTGAACGTAATATTTCCTCCCGTCACCTGTTCTTTCATATTTTTTCTGGTCGCCAGCTCTTCCTGGCTTCGATGCATTCCATCTTCTTTAAACGAAGAGACACGCTCTTCCTCCGTCTCTGCCTCTTCGTATAAACCAGCATCCCATCTGTTGGCAGAATAAAAAAACGTTATTTCCATATTCTTCTTTACCGCATAGGTCCCTCCTACCCCTCTGAAAAAACCGGTTTCAGCCACCGATCCATGCGGCAGAATCCCACGGGCATTACGCTTCACAGAAAAAATGGTCTCCGAACTTTTCCCGATATAAAATCCTCCTCCAAAAACGAGCCCTTGCCCAAACTGTAATTTATAGTCCCCTACGGCAATAGCTTTCCATTTTCCTTTATTGAACAAACAGAAATGAAACGACCAATAATCCATCAGGTATTGCCTGCGCGAAGGATCCCAAACCATCTGCTCCCCGGCATCCTTTTCCATCACCAACCCGATGCTGAAATCCCGCCCCACGCTGTTGCGGTAACGGATAATATGCCGGTAGGGAGTTCCCAGATACTTACGCTCGCCTTTTTCATCCGAAATAAATCCTTTTTTACGCTGAAGTATTCTGTCTGTCCGGAAACTCAATGAATGATTACTATTATTTCTTATCCGCTTAAAAAATTTCTCTTTGTCAAATTTCTCCCCGACCACTACAAAAGGCAGAAGCTTCCGGATCGTAGAAACCTCCCAATCCTTGATCGCCTGCAACTCATAAACAGACACCAGAGGACCATATTTCCGGAGATGCTCAAAAAAAGACTGTAACTCCGCAGGACTCAGGAGCGACAAGCCTTCCAGGTCTTCCCGGCTGGCTTTGTTAAGATCCAACGGCGAAAGATAATAGTGATACAACGTTTCCTGCCATTCCTCTTCATCAAGAGGAAGATCCTGCTGCAGGAGCCGCTCCTGGATAAGGGTTTCCAACTTCTTTTCCCGCAGAGAAAGATCCTGAGCGTAAGCTGAAAAAGCCAGCAGCGAAAAGCATCCAAACAAAAAATAGTTCATCGGATTGAACGTAAGTACAGTAAAAGACTGAGTTGATGGGAATATCCTAATTGCGTATGACTGACGAGGGCATAATCACATTGCAGACGATGATTCTGGAATCCTACCCCCCAAAAACTACGGAAAGGATTAGTAGTTATTCCTGTCCGGACATTCACATAGTTCTGAACCGTATATTCTAAACCTGCCTTGACAGTGGCCTTGTACAACAGATCCTTTTCCACCTCAGCATTCAGCATCACCTTTTGTCCCGGACGATACGACAGGCCGGCTTTCATCACGACAGGCAGTAATTCTCCCGCCATGGATGCCTGGTTCAGATTCACAATATTGGCACCGAAAAACAACTGAGAAGGAAGTATTTCAGCAATCCCTCCGAAATCAACCACCAGGTTTTTCCTTCCCCCCAACCCTTCGATCGAAACCTGCAGATAACGAAGCTGCACCCCAAGGCTCACCAGTCCGATCTTATGAGCATATCCTGCCGAAACGCTGGTAGTACGGTACACCTCGTTCCCCAGCGTATACAAAGAAACTCCGGCACCTCCTTTTTTCAACGGCCCGGTGAAATGAGCAGAGACTTTCCGGAGCATCTTAAGTCCAAATTCATTCTTGTAAGCCAGACCTGCTGTATATTTTTTCAACCCGGACAATCCGGCGACATTGTGAAACAAAGACCATCCATCGGAAAGTGTAACTGCCGTATGCGCCATTCCTGCAGCCCGGGCGCCAAAGGGTTCTGCGATTTGGGCACGCAGTACCGATACATTAAATAAAAGGAGAATAGCTCCTGAGAAAAAACAGTTCATCGTATTTAAAAAATAGTATTACTAAAAAATCCCACCTGCTCTTCACTAGGTTAAAAATCTGCCTTCGCTATGCAGGAATAAAACCTAAAGGCGAAAATTCTTGATCCGATACTTCGTCAAGGTCATTTGTAGTATACAAATGACCACGGATTCTTATCGGCAGGTAATTATGACAAAGCCACTGTTTGTGAGACACAAACAATCTATGAATAGAATAAGTAGCTTTGAAGAAACGATCGTCAGCCTAAAAAAATAAAAAGTCTTTTTGCCAATTAAAGAGTATATTTGCTCTTTAATTCTGACAAAAATAGTAAAAAATTGGCTTCTTCCAACTTTATCGATTATGTTAAAATCTGCTGTCGCTCCGGCGCAGGAGGAGCAGGTTCTCATCACTTTTTCCGTGCCAAAGGAATGCCCAACGGCGGGCCTGACGGAGGAGACGGCGGACGCGGTGGACATATTATACTTCGCGGCAATAAACAATTGTGGACACTTCTCCATTTGAAATACCAAAAACATGTCAACGCAAAGCCGGGAGAAAAAGGCGGAGAGAACCGCATGCATGGAGCCAACGGGAACGATATTATCCTGGAAGTACCGATCGGAACGATCGCCAAAGATGCAGAATCCGGAGACTTCCTGACAGAAATTACAGAAGACGGCCAGGAGCTGATCCTGGTCAAAGGAGGACGCGGAGGATTAGGAAACGATCATTTCAAAAGTCCGACCAATCAGGCACCTCAGTATGCACAGCCCGGAGAACCCGGTATTGAGCAGTGGATCATACTGGAGCTTAAAATTCTTGCCGATGTAGGACTTGTAGGATTTCCAAACGCCGGAAAATCCACTCTACTTTCCAAAGTATCAGCAGCCAAACCTGAGATCGCCGACTATCCATTCACCACCCTGGTTCCTAACCTGGGAGTGGTTTCTTACCGTGATTACAAATCATTTGTCATGGCAGATATTCCAGGGATCATAGAAGGAGCTTCCGAGGGCAAAGGACTCGGACTGCGGTTTCTCCGGCACATCGAACGGAACTCCATTTTGCTTTTCGTCATCGCTGCCGACAATATTGATATCAAAAAAGAGTATACGATCCTTGTAAAAGAACTTAAAAAATACAATCCGGAACTACTGGATAAAAAAAGACTGCTGGCAGTTTCCAAATCAGATCTGCTGGATGATGAACTAATGACCGAGATGAAAAAGAAATTACCTAAAGATATACCGGCTGTATTTCTTTCCTCTCATACAAACAAAGGTGTTCAGGAATTAAAAGATCTCATCTGGCAATCCCTGAACGGATAACCGTTCGTGTTTTGTAATCACGGTCTTCTGATCTTTTTTGCAAAGCCAACGGCCAGAGGCAGTAAAAACAATTCGTTCCTATCCTTCTTCTGATCATCTGAAAATATACGTATGCAAAACGAACACAATGCAGAGATACTTGTCCAATTGGTAAATACCCGGATGCCTTTCGGGAAATATAAGGGAACTCTTTTATGCGATCTCCCTGTTTCGTATCTTGAATGGTTTCAAAGAGAAGGATTTCCGGCCGGCAAACTTGGGATGCAGCTTGCTACCATGTATGAGATCAAACTCAACGGGCTTGAAAAATTATTAGTCCCGCTGAAACCTCAAAAATAGTTCAAAAGAGATGATCCTCCGATCGCATTTCATCTTGTATAACCCAAGTAAAACAGCATATGTCCATTTCATTTGACACGATCAGGGTAGGTAAAAAATATTATCTTATTAATCATGGAGAAAAACATGATTTCATAGTATTATCCAGGCTCAGTCACCAGAATTTTCAAGTGAAAGATCTCCATACGCTGGAATTGTATGAGCTGGAAGACCTGATCCGTTACGGAAAGGGAAAAGATTATGAACTTTATGAACTTACCTGAGCGGCCCTGCTCAGAAAATGATATATATCACAAAAACAACCTTTTTCACTCTTTACTATCGTTATTTTTTTTGCTAAATTTGGCTGTTCATATACCTCAAAAATATAGTATTATATCCCAATCCCATGCTAAAAGAAAAAGTTGATGTTTTAGTGATCGGTGCTGGTCCTGCGGGTACCATAGCAGCTTCTCTGATCAACAAAGGTGGATTTTCCTGCAAGATCGTAGAGAAACAAAAATTTCCCCGCTTTGTGATAGGAGAAAGTCTCCTTCCCCGTTGTATGGAGCACCTCGAAGAAGCAGGTTTCCTGGATGCCATTAAAGCACAGGGATTCCAGGAAAAATACGGGGCAAAATTCGTAAGAGGAGACGAAGTCTGCGATTTCAACTTTGCCGATCAGTTTTCGAAGGGCTGGAGCTGGACATGGCAGGTTCCCA
>CAYTGJ010000037.1:5225-33494 GCA_964437245.1 uncultured Chitinophagaceae bacterium | reverse complement strand
GTGTTTTGCCCAGGTCATCGGCGACAGACTGCATCAACGGAAATTCGACGTCATGGTCAATCCGTTTGGTACCCTGTTCAATCCTCTTTCGATTTTCAGAGTCCTAAACAGTACATTGAGAAATGATGTGACCATGATCGATGCACCGGTCGAACACAGAGAAGGATGGTATAGCTATCATGTACATTCGGATTTATACGGAGATTCCAGAGAAGCCCTTCAGCAGCGGATCAAAACTTGTTTGGAGACTGCTCATGATCATATACGGGAAACCAAAACACTTTTCGTTACTTTCGGAACAGCCTTCGCCTACCGGTTGAAGGAGAGCAATGAAATCGTAGCGAATTGTCATAAAAGACCTGCTTCCGATTTTGATAAAATCCTGTTGACCGAAACAGAGATCGTACAGTCTTTTGCCTCGTTGTACGAACAGTTGAAAAATCAGCCGGAAGGATTTAACATCGTACTTACTGTAAGCCCGGTACGTCATACCAAAGATACCTTACCATTGAACTCTGTGAGTAAAGCCATCCTTCGTACGGCTTGTCACACGCTCAGTGAGAAATATCCAAATGTTATTTATTTTCCCGCCTACGAACTGATGATGGATGATCTCCGGGATTATAGGTTCTATAAGGAAGATATGATACATCCCTCGGAAGTAGCGGAAGAATATATCTGGCAGAAATTTTCAGCTTCCTTTTTCCGGCAGGAGACCCGGGAGCTGATTGACAGATGGGAAACGGTGGCCAGGGCACTCCGGCACAAGCCCTTCAGGGAAGACTCGGAAGACTATAGACTTTTCCTGAAGGAAACTTTACGAAAGCTGGAGTTGTTGAGAAATGAACTAAAAGTAGACCACGAAATAGATAGTTTGAAAAACAGGCTGAATCGTATTGAGTAATCCGGAAGGATGCGCATCCAATCATTCGTCTTTATAATTTTTTATCAGATCATGCAAAAGAAAGAAAAAGCCAATCAACTCATTCATGAATCCAGTCCTTACCTGCTGCAGCATGCGTACAATCCGGTGCAGTGGTATCCCTGGGGAGAGGAAGCGCTGAGAAGAGCCAAAGAAGAAGATAAACCCATCCTGGTGAGCATAGGATACTCGGCCTGTCATTGGTGCCATGTGATGGAGCGCGAGTGTTTTGAAAAGGAAGACCTGGCGGCGGTGATGAACGAACATTATATCAATATAAAAGTAGACCGTGAAGAGAGACCCGATATTGATCAGATCTATATGGATGCTGTTCAGGCAATGGGAATCCAGGGAGGATGGCCGCTGAATGTGTTTTTGACACCTGATACCAATCCTTTTTATGGAGGGACGTATTTTCCTCCGGCGCAGTGGGAGAACCTCCTGGGACAGATTTCCAACGCATTTAAAGAACACCGGGAAGACATTGAAAAATCCGGACAGGGATTTAAAGATTCGCTTACCAGGAGTGAAGTAGCGAAATATAACCTGGTAGAAACTCCGAAAGAGTTTTCAAGAGAAGACCTCGACAAGATGTTTGCTGTCATGCAGCCCTCTTTTGATCTCAAAATGGGAGGCACGTCACGGGCTCCCAAGTTCCCGATGCCTTCGGTCTATGCGTTCCTTCTACGTTACTACAGTATTTCTAAGAATGAAGCGGCGCTGAAGCATGTCAGGCTTACGCTTGATAAAATGGCTTACGGAGGGATCTACGATCAGATAGGAGGAGGCTTTGCCCGTTATTCTACTGATATGGATTGGTTTGCACCGCACTTTGAAAAAATGCTTTATGACAACGGACAATTGCTGAGTCTTTATACAGAAGCCTATCAGGCTACAGGAGAAGAACGGTACAAAACGGTAGTATATGAAACGATCTCTTGGATCGAAAGAGAAATGACCAGTCCGGAAGGTGGCTTTTATTCTGCCCTCGATGCCGACAGCGAGGGAGAAGAAGGAAAGTTTTATATATGGGAGGAACCCGAACTCCGTGCATTTCTGGGAGAAGAAGCCGATCTGTTCATCGATTACTATGGGGTAACTCCTGAGGGCAACTGGGAGCATACTTATAACATCCTTTTCAAATCACTACGGGATGAGGACTTTGTACAAAAACACGGCTTGGAGCTGAAGACATTTCAGCAGAAGGTGAAACAATGGAAAGAAAAATTAGTACACGAGCGGGAGAAAAAAGTACGTCCCGGATTGGACGATAAGATACTGGCTTCCTGGAATGGTCTTTTGCTAAAAGGGCTGACGGATGCCTACAGGGTTTTTGACGAACCGCTTTTTCTGGAGTTAGCCCTCAGAAATGCTGCTTTCCTGACCTCGAAAATGAAGGCCGGAGACAAGTTGTTTCATAATTATAAAAACGGGAAGGCCACGATCGATGGCTATCTGGAAGATTATGCTTTTGTGATAGACGCTTATCTTTCCTTGTATGAAGCTACGTTTGATGAGACATGGATCAACGAAGCGATCCGCCTGACGAACTATGTGATCGAATATTTTTATGATGAGCGGGAAGGATTGTTTTTCTTTACGGCCGGTAATTCAGAAAAGCTCATTACCCGTAAAAAAGAAATTTTTGATAATGTAATTCCAGCCTCTAATTCCGCAATGGCCAGAAATATGTACAAACTGGGGTTATTCCTGTACAAAGAGGACTGGAAAGAACTTGCTGAAAGTATGTTGTCAAGGATTAAGCGGATCCTGCTGACCGAACCTTCTTATCTTTCCAACTGGGCCTGTCTGTACGCCGACCTAGCCGGTACTACTGCAGAGATTGCCATCACCGGAATGGATAGTCTCCGGAGGCGAAAAGAACTGGACAGACCGTATCTGCCCAACAAAGTCATGGCGGGTACGATGACAGGAGATTCAACGTTACCAATGCTGGAAGAAAGACCGGCTTCAAAAGAAAAAACATTGGTATACGTTTGTTTCAACCGTACGTGTCAACGACCTGTAGAACAGGCGGAAGAAGCCTTGAAACTGTTGCGGTCCGGAATATAAAAGAAGTCTCTTCACCGGAAGAGGAAAGCAGCGAGAATCAATTCGGGGCGGTGTTTCTTTGAGAAATAATGCTTATTTTTACTTACATTAAGTAAAAAGATCACGTGCCTCTTGAATTTAACAGCGAAGAATATCAGAATGAGCAAACCTTATTTGCAGATGTCATTCTACCGCTTCCGCTGCCTTTGATGTATACCTACAGAGTTCCCCGCGAGTTTGCAGACAAGGTAAAGCAAGGGGTAAGAGTAGTGGTCCAGTTTGGCCAGAAACGTGTATTGACAGCCGTTATCGCTTCACTACACGAAAATCCTCCCAAAATATACGAAGCAAAATACCTGTTGGATCTGCTGGACGAAAGTCCTACGGTCAACAGTCATCAGTTCAGGCTTTTTGAGTGGATGGCCTCCTACTACATGTGTACACAGGGAGAAGTATTAAACGCAGCCATTCCTTCCGGGTTGAAGCTGAGCAGTGAGTCCAAGATACAGCTCAATCCTGAATATGCCGGCAACTATGAATTTTCGGCTTCAGAACTGCTCCTCCTGGAGGAACTTAAGAAAAAGAACCTGACCTATAGTGAGGTCATGGTATTGCTGGGAAAGAAAACGATTCACCCTCCTATCAAATCGTTGCTCGCCAAAGGAGCCATTATTCTTTTTGAAGAGCTGAAGGAAAAGTATTCTCCCAAAGTGATCTCGAAAATAAGGCTCCGGGAAGAGATCCTGGAATCTAAAAAACTATTCGAAGAAATTTTTCATAAACTTGAGAAGAAGGAAAAACAGCTTACCATCCTGCTTCGGTACATGCAGCTCACCCAGGTTCAGCAGAATAAAAACAATAACCGACAGGGAATTGCCAAAAACGTGTTGTTGAATGCGGAGGTTTCTTCCTCTGCGTTGAGTACTCTGATCAAGCATAATATTTTCGAGGAATTTGACCAGGTGATTTCACGGTTTGCAGAGCAGGATATCCGGTTGGAAAAAGAAATAAAACTTTCGGAAGAACAGTTACGGGCCAAGTCGGAGATTCTGGACTTGTTTGCGTCCAGAGAGGTGGTCCTGTTGCACGGAGTAACCGGGAGTGGTAAAACCGAAGTATACATCGAGCTGATCAAAAATGCCTTGGAGGGCGGCTCCCAGGTATTATTGCTCTTGCCTGAAATAGCCCTGACTACTCAGATCGTATCCAGGTTGAATAAAATATTCGGAAATAAAATGGGGATCTACCATTCCAGATTTTCGGACAACGAAAGAGTGGAAGTCTGGCGGGGGATCATATCCGGGAAGTTTTCTTTTATCATCGGCGTGCGTTCATCGGTATTTCTTCCTTTTGACAACCTGGGATTGGTGATCGTAGACGAGGAGCATGAAAGCTCTTATAAACAGTACGATCCTGCCCCCCGTTATCAGGCCCGCGATACCGCTTTAATGCTCGGGCGGTTTCATCACGCCAAAGTGGTATTAGGCTCTGCTACTCCTTCCATAGAAAGTTATTACCAGGCTACCACCGGAAAATGGGGATTCGTAAAGATGGACAAACGTTATGGAGATGCCCGGCTCCCGGAGATCGTTTTGGTGGATACACTTCGCGAGAAGAAGTTCAAAACCATGCAAAATGATTTTTCTTCTGCTCTTCTGCAGGATCTTAAGTTGTGTCTGGACGATAATCGGCAGGCAATCCTTTTTCAGAACAGAAGAGGCTATGCGCCTTACCTGAATTGTGAAGAGTGTGCCTACATTCCCAAATGTACTTCCTGTTCGGTAAGTCTTACCTACCATATGCACAGCGGAGAATTACGCTGCCACTATTGCGGACATGTAGAACGTCTTCCGCAACGCTGTGAAGCCTGTGGTTCTACCAAAATAAAACCTATAGGATTCGGGACGGAAAAACTGGAGGACGATCTTAAACTGTTTTTACCCGAAGCAAGAGTACAACGGATGGATCTTGATACTACCCGGAACAAAAATTCATACCAGAATATCATCATGGATTTTGAATCGGGAAAAACAAATGTACTCGTAGGAACACAGATGGTCACCAAAGGCCTGGATTTTGACAATGTAACGCTTGTCGGGATTTTTGATGCAGACAGAATAATCCATTTCCCCGACTTCCGGGCGGTAGAAAGAGCTTTTCAGGTATTAAGCCAGGTGAGTGGAAGAGCAGGAAGAAGGGTAGAACAAGGGAAAGTGCTGATCCAGACTACCAATACCAATCAGCATATTTTGCATCAGGTCATTCGACACGATTACGAAGCTTTTTATCAAACGGAACTTCAGGAAAGAGAAAGATTCAATTATCCCCCTTTTTCCAGATTGATAAAGATCACGATAAAAGATCCGGAGAAAAAAACAGCCCATGAATTTGCAGATGCCTATGCCAAAGTATTGCTGCCCGAACTGGGGAGCAAACGTGTGCTGGGACCTGAAACACCAGTTATTGATAAGATCAGAAACAATTACCTGGTAGATATTTTTATAAAGCTTGAAAAGGATAAGATAAAATTTCCAGCGGTGAAAGAACTATTGCAAAAACAATCTTTCCAGCTTTTACAATCAGAAAAAAACTATCGTACGGTACAGGTTGTTTTTGATGTGGACCCTGCATGATCCTCAAGAATCTCCCTTAAACTACTGTTTATGATTTGGTGCAGTCCGTGTCTTGTCCCCTGAACATGGCCGTCAATTTTATATTTAAACGGTAAAGTTATGAACCTGTCCCCTCCGCTTCCGCTCAGAATCTATCGAACAAGGCGTAAATAATAGTTCTATTATTTTTACCATGTGTCATTCAAATAAGCGCAGCATTTCCCCCTTGTGTGGCTGTTTGTGCGCTGGGGGAGGAGGCCAGGGTAAGTTGACAGATATAGTTTAATGGCATATTCAATTTTTTAATATTAAATTTATGTTAACAAATTAACCTTGGTATTAACGTGAGAAAAACCTGTTGACTGTCTAGTGTCTTCATACTCAATTCTTTTTGGGTTGCTTGTTGTTATTTGATTTTCAGTTTATTGTATTGATATTTAAGAGGGGATATGCCTTCTGAAACGTAATTTTTCTCCTTACGTTAACAGGTATATAGCAGATTTCTTAGCACTCTATTTGTTATACAAATGTTAAGAAATGGATTGTTTGTTAATAAATTATTAATTTTAGTAAAGTATCATCATAACTACAGTGCCTATGAAAAAGCTAGCGTACATGTTCCTTCTGGTTGGAAGCCTTCTGTTAGGAACAAATGTGGTCAATGCAGACGGAGCGAAGAAAAAAAGCAGAACAAAGTTTGTCTCTTGTGCAGATCAGACATGTCAGATAAAAGCTCTTATCGGAAGTCCGGATATATTTCTTGACCGCTCTTCAAAAGTTGAAGTTAAATTCAGCATTAATGAATATAACGTAATTACCGTCAATGAGGTGAATGCTGAAAATGCAGAATTGCGGAATTTCGTTTACAATAAGATGAATGGAAGCCGTATTAATGGCAATGAGGTGGAAGTAAAAGACCAATCGTTGAAGTTGCTCTTCAAACCGGAAGTCGAGGAGATATTTCTGGTTTATTAAGTAAAGAAAAATTTCAGAAGGATAGAGGAGTGAAATATTGAACGTCCTGTCAGCCGAGACAGGACGTTTTTTTATGTACTGTCTGTCGGCTGGAGTTGTAAGCGCTGAAAGCGATTTATCTTATACCTTTGTACGAGGAACTGCGTTGAATAAGGACAAAAAATGCTGGACTGCCTGTGTTTTTGAAAAATTGTTTTCAGCAAGTTGTCTGGCATTGTGCTTGGCTGTCTGAAGAAGCTGTAGATCCTTCAGATAGGGATGAAGGTTTTGCAGGAAATCATCAGGCTGTTCAGGATCGTAGTAAAAACCGCATTCATGTTGTTCGATCAGTTCTTTTAACCATCCTGCCGTATTGCTGATGCAAAGTTTACCAGCCGCAAGCCCGTCAAAAAATTTATTCGGACTATTGGTCTCTAGTACTTTTATCTTCGCAAAGGAAATATAGATCGCATCGGTCACATTCAGGATTTCCAGAAGAGCCTCCTTATTGACAAATCCAGTAAAACTGATATTCCGGACTTTCCATTGACGGGCTTTTTCCTCGATTGCTTCCTGTTCGCTTCCTGTGCCGGCGATGATGAAATGTACCTGGTCATAGGATTGCTTCGAAGCAGCAAGGGCTGCCTGAAGGATATAGTCCAGGTGATTGGCTTTTCCGATCGTGCCGAAATAGCTGATCACAAATTTATTACGGACCGAGAATTTTTCTTCCAGGGAATGTTTTTTTTCCGAAGGTTGAAAAAAATCACAATCGGAAAAATTGGGGATCATGTGTATTTCCTGGGTAGGAGTCTTTTCCCGGATCCCTTTTTCAATACCGGGAGAAAGTGCGATGATTTTGGCAGCACGGTCGTACAATTTCTGCTCCAGGCGAAACAGGATTTTTTTGAGCCATCTGCTTTTGACAGCCCCCATCTGAACAGGTGCTTCCGGCCATAGATCCCGGACTTCGAAATAGTAAGGGATCCCGTATTTTTTTAAGAGACGAAGAGCGATCAGTCCTACCGTAAGAGGGGTGGAAGTGGCATAACAAAGATCGATCTTTTGAAGAGAGATTGCTTTGCGATAAGCCTGGTAGAGGAATTTGATGAAAGAGACCGAACGGCGGAAATACGAAAGATGATTGTCGTAATATACCGGGAGATAATGTACGTTGATCCCTTCAATGGTCATGAAGCGGGCATCCGGATGGTTGTGAGAGGTGATCATTTCTACTTCATGGCCGGCTTCTGCCAGGGCTTTGGCAAGATGGTACGATCGTATGGCTCCACCTTGTTCCGGAGTCCGGAAGTATTGATGAATGTATACGATCTTCATGAAAATTCCTTTTGAAGCCAGTGTGCCAGTACAATGAGCGACCAGAGCGAAGCACTGTGGTCTTTTTTCCCGGATAAATGTTCGGTAAGAACGAGTGTGGTGTCTTCAAAAGGAAGATATTGATAAAGCAGACTATCGGGATTTTTCAGGATTTCGAGTAAAAAAGCAGACTCTTTTTGTCTGATCCATTTTCCTACCGGCATCCCGAAACCTTCTTTTTCCCGTTGGGCAAATTCTTTTCCTCCCATTTTTTGCAATAGTTCCCGTAGAATCCATTTTCGTCCTTTTTTAAGAAGTATTCCTGCGGGAACTCCGGCAAGAAAATCAGTCAGCTCATTGTCCAGGTAAGGAACTCTTACCTCCAGACTTTTTTGCATCGACATTTTATCGGTGAGCATGAGAATGTCGGAGACAAGATATTCAGTCCGGTCTTTTTGTAATGCTTGCAGGAGGAGAGTTTCAGAAGATTGTTTGTTTTTTGTTCCGGAGCCGGAGACCGTTCCCGGCAGTTCGGCAGGAAAATGCAGCCCGCTGAAATTGTCAAAGGTCGTGACGGGATCCACGTTGATTTCAGAAGCAAATTTATTCCATAGTTTCACTTGTTTTCGTAAAGGATGAGAAAAACCTTCCGGAAGGATATTGGCAAGTTTCCCGGAAAGGCTGATCAGACCGCTATGCTCGTGAAAGTAGTCGAGGTATTTTTTATAAGCCCAGTGGCGGTTGTATCCTGCAAACCATTCGTCTGCACCGGCACCGGAAAATGCCACGCGTACTTTTTGTGAACTGATGTCGGACAGGAGCCAGGTTAGCAGGAGGGCGCTGTCCCCGATCGGCTGATCGATCTGCTGAAACAGTTCCTCGCTATGCTTCAATATACCTGCATCAATGGTGATCTCATGGTGTTGACTCCCGTACAGGCGAGCGGCTTTTTGCGCATAGCGATAATCATGGGTCCCGAAATTACTGTCTTCCGGTATATTCGCAATGGAAAACGAAGGGAAGTCAGAGATCCCCATTTCTTTGATCATCGCCAGCAGTAAGGTAGAATCTACTCCGCCGCTCAGGAAGATCCCGTTCGATACATCCGACTCAAGCTGCCGCTCCACGGCTTTGAAAAGCAACTCTTTGGTCTGAGAGACCAGTGAAGAAGCAGAGGTATAAGAGACGATGGAAGGGGAATGTTCGGGGAGCCATTTCCTGATCTGGAAAGAATGTTCATCTGCATAAAGCAGATGTCCTGGTTCCAGTTCGAAAATATTTTTATAAAAGGTTTCGGGTCTCTTCGCAAATTTGTATTTCAGGTAGTGCGGGATCTGAGCTTCGTTTAAGGACTTCGGAACGAGGTTGGCAGCCAGGATCCCTTTGATCTCAGAGGAGAGCAAAAGGAAATGTTCGTGGGAAGAGTAGTAAAGCGGTTTGATCCCATGACGGTCACGGGCAGCCAAAATAATCCCGGTTTGCGAATCATAAAAAATGAAGGCAAACATACCGTTCAGTTGTGCCAGACCATTTTGTCCGTATTCTATTAAATGATATAAGAGTACTTCACTGTCAGAACCTGTCCGGAAAGAATATTTTTTCTCAAGAGTTTTCCTGAGTTCCCGGTAATTATAGATTTCTCCGTTGAAGGACAGGCAGAATCTCCCGTCGGAGGAAAGGAAGGGTTGGTTGGCGTCGTCGGATTTATCTACGATCTTCAGCCGGTTGTTGCCTATAAAGATCGTGCTGTCAGCATGGCTGTACCGTCCGAACCTGCTGGCATCGGGTCCACGGTGGCGGATGCTGGCATTCATTTTCCGGATGATGCTTTCATCCGGGGTATTTCTTTTATCCACAAATAGATTTATGCCGCACACTCCGTCAAAATTTTTAATTTTGAATTCTTACTTCTATTTTACCTGACGCTGGTCTTATCCTTTATACTACAGGAGACCAAAAAGTAATAGAGAGGACTCTAATTTAGAGTTTAAAATTCAGAATCAAAATTCTAACATTATAAATAAAATGACAATCGAAGAAGCTCAAAAAACAGTGGATCACTGGATCAATACGATCGGGGTGAGGTATTACAATGAGTTGACCAATATGGCGATCCTGACGGAGGAAGTAGGAGAGGTCGCCCGGATCATTGCCCGGCAGTACGGCGAACAGTCGTTTAAAGCTTCGGATAAAGAAGTAAACCTGGCGGATGAAATGGCGGACGTCTTGTTTGTGCTGATCTGTCTGGCCAATCAGACGGGGATTGATCTTACCGAGGCGTTGAAAAAAAACCTGGATAAGAAAACCGGCAGAGACAAGGACCGGCATGCCGGCAATGAGAAACTGAAGGAGTAAGAAAACCGGCAGGCTTCTATTCTTTCCGGTAGAAATAAGCACATAGGCCGCCCGTCATGGCACCGTAGAGATGGGCCTGCCAGGAAACCCCCGGTTGGCCGGGAAGCACTCCCCAGATGATACTGCCATACACCGCTGCTACGAGAATGGCCAACAGCAGGGCTTTGAATTCACCTCTGAAAATCCCGCTGAAAAATATAAAGCTGGCAAATCCATAGATCAAACCGCTTGCCCCGATATGACTGGCTGGTTCTCCTACGATCCATACACACAATCCGGAGATGAGATAGATCCATACAAAGATCTCAAAAGCAATGTTGCGATAAAAATTAAAGGTAATGATTCCTAAAATCAACAGCGGAAGCGAATTGGAGACGAGATGTGTGAAATTATAATGGATCAGCGGACCCGTAAAAATACCGATCAGACCGGCACCTGTCCGGGGAACGATCCCATATCCTCCCAGGTAAACCCGGGTATAGAGTTCTAGTATTTTTACCAGCCATAAGATCCCCACAAACAAAAAGGGGAATAACAGGCTATCGAAGGCATTGGACCGGTGTTTCAACTTAATAAATTAAAAACTTATGCGTTATAATACTACTAAAAATAGTATATTAGTAAACATAAACGATAAGTATATGAATAAAGTTATTGTTCTTACCTTACTTTCTTCCTTGTTGATGACAGGTACGGCCTTCGCAGAAGAACCTGCTACCCAACCCAAGAAAAAAACAAGCCTTGAAAAGAGGATGAAAAAACAAAATAAGAAAAAGAAGAAAAAAGGAGATACGGCCTGTCCTAAGATCGATTGTTAATTCCTTTTCAAAAGTCAGACCTCTAACAATTGGCAGTCAGAGTATTTTCCAAGTGTTCTATTGACAAACGGTTTGTGTGGACACAAACCGAAGCCTCGTATGTGAGTTGTTATTATTAGCCATCGTTTGGGTCTTCAGAAACGATTTCATTTAACTGAATTATCAGAACATCAAATAGGTCAGGCAAAAAGATATTATTTATGTCTTTTCTGTAATTCGTCTATGATCTCATCGAGGTCAATATTTTTTTGCTCCAGCAGTACAAGGTAATGGAACATAAGATCGGCTGCTTCTCCCAGGAAAAGCGCCTTGTTGTCGTCTTTGGCTTCGATGACCAGCTCTACCGCTTCTTCTCCTACTTTTTGCGCAATTTTATTAGTGCCTTTGGCAAACAGGGAACTGGTGTAGGACTTATCAGAAGGATTGTTTTTCCGGTCGCGTATTACTTTCTTAAGATGGGTTAGAAAGGTCGTTTTGTCTTCATTTTTTTCAGACCAGCAGGTGTCTGCTCCTGTATGGCAGGTAGGTCCGATGGGATTTACCTTGATCAGCAGCGTATCCTGGTCGCAGTCCAGTAAGATTTCTTTTACCATCAGATAATGTTCGGAGGTTTCCCCTTTGGTCCATAAACGCTGTTTGCTGCGGCTAAAAAAGGTAACTTTCCCTTCCTTCCGGGTCTTATCGAAAGCTTCCTGGTTCATATAACCCAACATCAGTACTTTATTCGTATTGGCATCCTGAATTACGGCCGGTACCAGTCCGTCTGATTTGGTAAAGTCAATATTCATTATAATCACTTGTTTAGGCAGCAAAGGTAAGAATTTATACGTGTATAGCGAAAATCTTCCGGATTCAATGTGTCAATTGCACATTTTGAGGAATTTAATTAGAATTTATGATAAAGTTTTATGGTTTGTAACAAAAAGGTTGTATCTTCGTTTCAAGTTTGTGAAACAATTAACCTATTCCGTATTATGAAACTAATGTATGTTTTTCTAGTTGCGTCTGCAATCTTCCTGTCCTCTTGCATGGCATCTCACACGTGTCCTACTTATATGAAAAAGGATACTAAGGAGACTACAAAAAGAGCATAGTTCTTTCTGCATTTAAAACATTGTGTTATTATTATAGAGTTGAATAGAGAAGTTCGACTCTATTTTTTTGTAAAAAAATCACAGGATGGGTTTCTGTCCTATGTACTCATTCGTTTCCGGAAAAAGATACTGTTTGTATTTTTTAGAGAATGAATAAAAACAACAAACCTTATTTTTTGGAAGGATCGGTTTCCTGCGGATCCAGGATAATATGAGACCAGCCATGCGCATCGTTGTCGTTCGCATTTTTCTTACGCTCTTTCATCGCTCCCGTTACTTTCTTGCTGAAGGTCCAGCAGGTACTCTGTCGTAGTTGTAATAACTGGGAAAGTTCAAGGGAAGTGATCTTTCCTTTGTTGGCATAGACCAGGAAGACCATGTAAAATGCTTTCACAATATCAAATTTCAGACGATGGAAAATAGTATACGCGGTAGGAGATTCGTCGTAACGGCAACGTGTACAACGACGCGAATATTTATCTTTCCCTTCGCAGAAACGGGAGTGATGACACTTGCGACAGGTATATCCTTTATCCCATTTTAATTCAGACAGGTAACGGTAGCAGGATTCATCGCTGGGGAATATTTTACTGAACTCTTCAAAGTCTACCTCTTCTACCATGACCCGTGCTTTGACCAGTTCTTTCACATTGTTCTGCAGCTTCCGGTTGTCCGAATCCAGCAGCAGGTTCATACGGGTGATCTCTTCTGACTGTAGCCGGAGCTCTTCGTTCATTTCCTCCAGTTGCTGGTTCTTCTCGGCGATCTCAGTGGTCCTTTCCTGTACTTTCTGCTCCAGTTCGCGGTTTACCTTATCTTTTAATTTCTCGTTTTCTTTCAGTTGTTCGATCATTTGTTCCTGCACCCGTTCCCGTTCGGCACGGATGATCTTAATCCGGTCTCCAAGCGCAAAAGAAAGGATCACGATCTCAAAGATCAGCCCTATGTTGAACGAATACACTGTAAAAATATCAGACCAGTGAATAATACCGCTCATACGGAAAATGAGGAAAATGATACTCATAAACATAAAGGAGTATCCTACCAGGTAGTAACGGGCCTGACGGAACCCTTTGCGCAGGCAGAGGATGGCAGACAGGTAGATGATGACGAAAGGGATAATATACAAAGGGAAATTCCATTGTAATTTTAACAGGCTAATATCCAATACAAAGAAGCCAATGTAGATCGCAATGATAACATCCAGGAGCCTGTTGAGTTTAGGAAGGTTCTGTTTCAGTTCCAGAAACGCTTTTGAATATAAGGAGAAGCTTACCAAAAGAAGCAAGGGAGAACTTTTACTGATCCATGTGTTGAGTTCCGGCAGTTCGGACCATAAATACTGGAAACCAGTACCATCTTCTGCCAGAGAGATCAGTCCGCAGCAAAAAACATAGATCACGTATAATATATATACCCTTTCCTTCATGGACAGGTAAACCAGTATGTTGTAGATCGCCATGATTGCCAGGATCCCGTAAAACATTCCCAGCATATAATATTCGTTCAGTGCATAAAAAGTAAAGTAATTGGCTGACCGTAATTTAAATATGAAAGGATTGTGGTTGGTGGAGGTGACCCTTACATAATAAGTTTTCGGAACGGTATCGGTCGGAATATCGAACACAAAATTTTTGTGAGCATAAGGTCGCAGGTCAAACGGAAGGGCATAACCGGCTTTTACAGATCTGTAGGCTCCTGTTTTGTCAGGGTAGAAAAACTCAAAGTTGTCTATATGAGGATCCGAATTTTCAAACACCCATCTTTTCCGGGAATTTTTAGTTTCCTGTAAAGAAAAGCGGATCCAATAGGCCGAGTTAATATTTTTGATAAAAGCAAAGACAGGAGTGTGGCTATGAAGGGTAAATTTGTCGGAACGGATTACCTCTTCTATCCCAAAACTACGGCTTTCGTCCTCCAGAATTTCCAGTTGGGAAGCATAGAGTGTTACGTCTTCCCGGGAGTCGTCTAATACAAGCGTTTCTACTGCTTGTGAGTAAACCGCAAAAGGTAAAACGCAACAAAGAAGCGCTGTAAATGTGAGGATCTTTTTAAACATTGTATAAAAGTAATAAAAAATTCTATTATTTAGAGCAAGTTTTTCACTTAAATCTCCATTATTTTTTTAAGGGCCAAATAAGAAAAAAGCAGTTTTAATGCCTTATGATTATAGTTTTAACTTCTGATAACCAGTGTTTTGATGAGTAGAGGTAGAAAGTGTAACGGAAATTGGTATACCTGGAGGAGAAATCAGGGTGAACATTTCCGGGGAAAGTTAAATGAGCAGAAAGAAGGATATAAGAACATGAATAAATACCATTTTAAAATGGATAAGATGGGAAATCCAAGAGCATTTTTTTTGGGAATAAGAAGCCTGCCGGTTCGGTTTACTACGTGATAGAAAAGGAACTGGCAGGTGGTAGCATGTAAATTTATATCCGAGGATACTAAAAGTTTTTTTATAGATTGCAGTGTAAAAAATACATTAAAAAAAATACATTAAAAAAAATGGGAATCCGTTCGGTATTAAGCAAGCCTTTAGCCTCTTATATAGTAGGGAAACAAAAACAATGGGCCGGAAAAGCAGGGGAAACGCAGCGCAACGTTTTTCAATACCTGATCTCCAAAGCAGCCCATACAAAATTTGGGAAGGATCATCATTTTTCATCCATCAAAAATTACGAGGATTTTAAAAGAAATGTCCCTGTCAGAGATTATGAAGGACTGAAAGGATACGTCGAACAGGTAGTGAAAGGAGAACCGGATATCCTCTGGCCCGGACAGCCTCAATATTTTGCCAAAACCTCCGGTACTACCTCCGGAGTAAAATACATTCCGATCAGCAAAGACTCTATCGGGTATCATATCAACGGGGCAAGAGATGCCTTGCTGAATTATGTGTATCAGACAGGCAAAGCCCGGTTCCTGGATGGGAAACTGATCTTTCTTTCCGGAAGTCCGGAAATGCAGAAAAAGAACGGAGTGTATATCGGAAGGCTTTCCGGTATTGCCAATCATCATGTGCCCGGTTATCTCCGTTCCAATCAGCGGCCAAGTTATGAAACCAATTGTATCGACGACTGGGAGACCAAGCTGGATAAGATTATAGAGGAAACCCTTCATGAGCAGATGACACTGATCTCCGGGATCCCTCCCTGGGCACAGATGTATTTTGATAAGATCGTAGCCCGGACAGGGAAGCAGATCAAAGATGTGTTTCCGGATTTCTCATTGTTTGTATACGGAGGAGTGAATTTCGAACCTTATAAAGCCAGGTTGTTTGAGACCATTGGCAAGAAAGTGGATTCGATTGAAACCTATCCCGCTTCCGAAGGATTTATTGCCTTCCAGGATCTGCCGGGAGAAGAAGGATTGTTGTTGTTATTGAACAGCGGGATCTTTTATGAGTTTATTCCGGCCGATGTATATTTCCATGAAAACCCTGCCAGGCTTTCCATCGATCAGGTGGAGCTGGGAGTGAATTATGCCCTCATTATGAATACGAATGCAGGGCTTTGGGGATATTCGATCGGAGACACAGTAAAATTTGTCTCGAAAGATCCGTACCGGGTGGTGGTCACCGGGAGGATCAAGCACTTTATTTCAGCGTTCGGAGAGCACGTGATCGGAGAAGAAGTCGAAAAGGCCATGAAGGCTGCACTTGCCCGGCACCCGGAGGCGGAGATCGTTGAGTTTACCGTAGCTCCGCAGGTGACTCCCGGGGAAGGACTACCGTATCATGAATGGCTGATCGAATTTTCCCAGCCTCCCCATGATCAGGCTGCTTTTGCGAAAAGCCTGGACGAAGCCCTTGTCAAACTAAACGTTTATTACAGTGATCTGATCGTGGGAAATATTTTGACTACGTTGAAAATATCAGCGCTGAAACAGGATGCGTTTCGTGAGTATATGAAATCACAGGGAAAACTGGGAGGACAAAACAAAGTACCCCGTCTGTCGAATGACCGGGGGCTGGCGGACCAATTGCTACAATTTAAACAGGTATAAGGAATACCATATTCCTTTGAAAAAAATACATTATGATCAAGATCAGAATTGGGGGAGTACCCGAACATTTTAATTTACCCTGGCAGTATGCGCTGGAACAAAACTGGTTTGAAGAAAAAGGAATCGAACTACAATGGACGGAGTATCCCGGGGGAACAGGAGCGATGAATAAAGACCTGCGCAGCGAAGTATTGGATGCCGCCGTTATTCTGACCGAAGGGATCGTGGCGGATATTATCAACGGGAATCCTTCACAGATCGTGCAGTGGTATGTAACATCACCTTTGATCTGGGGGATCCATACCGGTGCTGCTTCTTCCGTTCTCAGTGAGCAACAGTTCTCCGGAAAAAAATATGCGATCAGCCGTTATGGTTCGGGGTCTCATCTGATGGCATTTGTAGATGCCAGCCAGCGTGGATTAGAGATCCTTCCGGAGCAATTTGTAGTAGTGAATAATCTGGACGGAGCTGTTACCGCTCTTACGGGAGGAGAAGCAGATCTTTTCATGTGGGAGAAGTTTATGACCAAACCGTTGGTCGATCGGGGAACGTTCCGGAGAGTAGGAGAGTGTCCTACTCCGTGGCCTTCTTTTGTTATTGCCGTGAGAAGATCGTTTATGGATCAGCATGCTGAAGCGATTACTACATTGCTTTCCGTGATCCAGAGGGCCTGTAAAGAATTTTATGCGCTGCCGGACGCAGCAGTACGTATCTCTGATCGTTTCGGAATAGCGCTGCCGGATGCGCAGGAATGGATGAGAACTATTCGCTGGCAGACCGAAGCGGTGTTTGATCCTGCTCCGCTGGAAGAAGTGGTCAGTACTTTGTCCGCATTGAAGATCGCAGAGTCAAAACCAGTAGCTGAACTGATACATTAACGACCGGTAACGCCCGGATTTTAAAATTAATCTAAAATTAATGTTGTTCCGCAAGCCCGTTGGACAACGCTGAAAAATATGAACGGAACACTTCGATCGGATATCAAACCAGGCCTGAAAGTCGCTATAATATTGAAGAAAGACCAACGCTCGGGAAAAAGGACCGAAGGAATTGTCAAAGACATTTTAACGTCTGCCTCCAGGCATACGAGAGGAATCAAGGTACGGCTGGAGAGTGGTGAAGTAGGAAGAGTACAGGAGATTTTTTAACTTGGTTTCCTTAAGTAGTAGTTGAAATGAGGTAATGATGTATTTTGCGGTGCCAGGTCTTAGCTGGGTTTGAAGTCCGGTGTTCAAATACCAAACACCTTAAACTGTAAATCGTGAGCTTTGTATTCTGAATCGTAAGACAGAATACATGGTACAACAAAATGAAACACATCATTGCCTTGCCATAAAAATCAAACATATGAAAAAGGGAAGAATTGGAAAGCTTGTATCGGTGATAGGAGGTATGCTGTTGACTTGTGTTGCTTTCACGGGATACGCACAGAAGGATACCATACAGAAGGGAGGTCAATACCTTACGGAGCGGGTAATCATTCTGGTAGTGGATGGCCCGCGCTATTCGGAGACCTGGGGAGATCAGACGCATCAGTATATTCCTCACATGGCGAAGGAGATGGCTCCGGAAGGAGTGATTTTTACGAACTACTTTAACGATGGGTATACGTATACAACTTCCGGTCATGCAGCGCTTTGCACAGGAGTACGTCAGAAACTTGAAAACAATAAAGGATCTGATCTTCCCAAACAACCTTCTGTTTTTCAGTATTACCGGAAGCATTCCGGAGCGCCGGCTTCTAAAGCATGGCTGATCACTTCCAAAGATAAATTATTTATGTTGGGCAATACTGCCAATCCTGAATGGAAGGATCAATATACTCCTTCGTTTGATTGCGGAAAGGCAGGACCTTTGTCTGGCTACCGCAATGACTCTATCACGTTTACTAAAGTCATGACGGTATTACAAAACGATCAGCCGGATTTTATGCTGGTAAATTTTAAAGAACCGGATGCTTCAGGACATGCCAAGAACTGGAAAGGATACCTGAAAGGAATTGTCGATACCGACAGCCTTGTCTGGGAGATCTGGAAATTTATCAAGACCGATCCTTATTATAAAGACAAGACCACCTTGTTTGTCACCAACGATCATGGAAGACATCTGGATAAGTGGAAGGATGGATATGTATCTCATGGGGATAATTGTGAAGGATGCCGTCATATCAACCTTTATGGCTTCGGTCCCGATTTTAAAAAAGATTTTATTTCGGACAACCATTATACACAAGTAGACGTGCCAGCTACCGTGGCTGAATTACTGGGATTTCAGATGCCTTCCGGAGATGGCAACGTGATCAAGGACCTGTTCAAGGAGGAGTAAGAATCCATCAAAGGAATTTTCCCAGTTTCCTGCTCCTGCTTACCGTTCCCCGGCAGACAATTATTGTCCTGTACTATTTCTGGTCTTCTGCGATCCTTGCTATAAAATAATGCCCCTAGCGGGCTTGTTCCAATTCAGCGATCAGGGTAGCACAGATCTCTCTTACCGGCCGTATGGAATGAATGTATTCGATAGAGGGACCTGCGCACCACACGGTTTTATAAGTAGGCTTGAAGGCTGCTTTTTCGATGGCGTTCATTCCTTTCAGAGCAATAAACAGTTTGGCGTATTTTTTCAGCCATTTATTTTTCAGAAGAAATCTTTCCAGCCAGCCGGCCTCCGTTCCCAGGCTTTTCACATAAGGAGTACTGATCACTGTGAGAGCCGATCCGGAAAGACGGGTGGTTCTGACGATGTCCGATGCTCCGTACTGCAGGAGTGCTTTTTTGTATTCATCTGAAACCGGTGCTTCGTGCGAGGCGATGAATAAGGTACCGATACTGGCTCCATCCGCTCCCAGTTCCAGCACCTCTTTGAGCTGTTTTCCGGTGGCCACGCCTCCGGCAGAGATCACAGGAATACGGAGTTCTTTTTTCAGCAAAGGGATCAGTTCTGAAGCCTTGATATTTCCGGCATGCCCTCCGGCATCTGCATTGACGGCGATCACTCCATCTGCTCCCAATGCCTCTACTTTTTTTGCATAATGGAGATCGGTGACGTCGCACAGCACTTTGATGCCGGCTTTTTTACATTGCTCGATTGTTTCCTGAGGACTACCCAGAGAGGTAATGAGAAAATCAACCTTCAGTTCTACGCAGGTACCAAGTTGGGTCTTGTATTTTAGATTTGATTTGTTGACGATAAGGTTCACGCCAAAAGGTTTATCAGTTCGCGAGCGTATGGCAGCGATCGCATCCCGTAACTCCTGGTCGGTACGATAGTTCAGCGCCGGAAAAGCAGCCGTGATCCCGCTTTCCAGTGCTGCGATCACCATGTCTGTATTGGAGACGAGGAACATAGGGGCCATAATGACCGGGTATTGTATGCCTAATAGTTTTGTCAGAGCTGTTTCCATTTCAGAAGTTAACGAAGTTTAGGCGCAAAAACAATACTATTCCCGGCCGGTTTTGGAAAAGGAGGACCGGAGGTTATAATGATTT
Organism: uncultured Chitinophagaceae bacterium; assembly: GCA_964437245.1. Taxonomy (GTDB): domain Bacteria; phylum Bacteroidota; class Bacteroidia; order Cytophagales; family Cytophagaceae; genus JANYCO01. The sequence continues at coordinate 13,877 of CAYTGJ010000037.1, read as the reverse complement.
CAGCTCTTCTTCAAATCCACCGCTCAGGATGGGGAACCGGCACCAGGAACGAGGATCTACGTTGAAATCGTCCACATGAAAGGAAGGAGCGATTCGTTCCCGCTTCCATTGATTACGCGTCCATAACGTATAGAACTTTTTGATATGCAGGCGCAGAAGTTCAGTGTCTTCAAGGTTTTTATTTTGTAACGTCTCAAAAACCATAAGAGGAGATAATCTCTCTTTGATGGCCAGCCGCTCAATTTCTACCAGGATGGAGTAGGGCATCAGATCTTTTTCGTCGGTCTGTGTTCTTTCCGAAGGCCTCAATTCAGCGGTAGGGGTGAGTGCATTGACAAACCGGAGCCCTGTTTGTCCCATTGTTTTTTCAGCCCAGAGGAGCCAGTTCCGGATAAAATGTTTGTCTACTCCGGCAATCGGAGCAATACTTCCTGACGTATCGCCGTCCATCGTAGCATATCCTACATCGCCTTCGCTCCGGTTGGAAGTGGTGAGGAGCAGCGCACGGTTAAGATTGGCAAGCATCCAGATGATCGGAGAGCGGCTGCGGGCCTGAATGTTCTGGAGCGTGATGTCATCGGTTTCCCAGGAGAGTTCCCGGCCGATGGCAGTTTCTATTTTTTTGGTATAGCTTTTTACTTCGTCCTCTACTGACCAGTGATAGAAAGTAGCACCAAGAGATCTGGCCAGTTCTTCTGCACTCCTGAATGTATCCTCCCCGGAATTTTTGGTCCCCTGGTAAGCACAGACCAGTAGCTTGTGCATAATCTTCTTTACCTGTTCTTCAAAAGGGAGTGTGATCAGTTCGTCCACGGCGAACAGTTCTTCTATTCCCCCTTTCTGCAAAAACGTTTCTGTGCCGAGTTCTTTCAATCCTTTTTTGACCATTTCGTGGACCATTACGGCACAGGCAGAAGAATCTGCACCGCCGCTGAGCGAAAGTACAAAGCCTTTACTCTTACTTTTACGCATGTAATCGTACAGCCCGAGCGAAGTTGCTTCCCAGAATTCATATTCTTTTTCCAGGTCGTCATGGGTCAGTGGTACATGTCCGGTAGCTCCGTTGCTGAAATTAATATCGGCATAGACAAGGTTTACATTTTTGAAAGACAGGCGGTCGTTGCGCTGGATCAGTTTCCCTTTATGGGCTATCAATACTTCTCCGTCGTAGATCATACGGCCAGCCTCGTTTCCGAGGAGGTCGGCATAGATATAAGAACAGTCAAATCGTCCGGAACCTCCGATGACAAGATCATAGCGGATTATGGATTTGTGAAAGGCAAAGTGGCTGGCACTTGGGTTCAGGATCAGTTGAGCTCCTTTTTGTTGGTGCCGGATACCAGGACGTTCCGGTCTCCAGGCATCTTCACAAATTTCGAAACCTATTCTGATCCCGGCGGTGTCGTAGAGTACATCGCCTATTTTATAGCAAGTTCCGGCTACTTCGATCTCTTCGATCAGCTCGGCCGGCCAGGGAGTGAACCAGCGGGGTTCATAATGCACCCCGTCATTGGCCAGAAATTGTTTGGCAGTAAATCCCAGAATCTTTCCGTTTTCGATAAGACAGGCACAGTTGTATAAATTATTTTCAAAACGAACAGGAAGTCCTAAGCTTACAATGATGTCTGTGCAGAAAGGAGCAAGGAACAATAGTTCCTGCATGGCTTTTTCAGGAAGCCACTGGCTTAAAAATACATCTTCACATCCGTAACCTGTGATGCAGAGTTCAGGAAGACAAAGGATTTTTACGTTTTCTGTTTTGGCCTGCCGGATTGCTTCAAGAATATTCTGCCGGTTGTTGTTCCAGTCGAAAGGAGTCTGGTTCAGGGCAGCTCCGGCTATTCTTGTAAATTGAGTTGTTGTCATTCTATACTGTGTTTGCCGTTCCGATACAGGAGAAGATAATGGTTTCCGGATTTCACTTGCCGACTATTTAGATAGCTTTTCCGGCTGATTGCTTCCCGTGGTTTCTATCCTTTATGTTTTCAGTGGCCTGTCCCTATTTCTATAGCTTGTCCGCTATTTCAGTGGCCTGTCCCCTGACAAGCCACTTGGTGTCAATCAATAAACAAGCGTTGATTGAATAAAGCAGAGCGAAGAACGAAAATAATTTAATTCCCGCTCAAAACCTAGCCTGTCCAGGTGTCCATAAAAAAAGGAAGCCTGTGTGAAGGGCTTCCTTTTCAATTAAATTTAGGTTATGAAACTAAATTATAGGTTATGAAAAAAGTCTTAGAAATTGTTAGTCTTAGAAATTCAGGAAATCACCGCAAAGAATTTTGATCTCCTCTTTGCTTTTTGCTTCTCCTTCACCAGTTTGAAGCGTAACGATTCTTCTTACCAGTACACCTGTGATTGCTTTTCTGAAGCCAAGTTTCTCCGCCAGTTCAATGCAGTTCGACATTTCGTCTTCTGAACATGAGCCGTCTGCCAGCATCATAGAAACCAGGTCATATAATTCGTCGAATCTTTCAGAATCGTTGTCCGGAACTTTGAATTCGATTGATTTGCTATCAGATTTTATGATTTTCTTAACATCATTGATGCTTAAACCGTTTTTAACACCGATGTCGAAGATTAGTCTTTTTTCAGCTACTGAGAAATTACCGTCTGAATTTGCAATAGCAACCAGGTTGGCGAGGTGGCTTTTCAGATTTTTTGTTTTCTTTGTTTCGAATAGTACCATAATAGTATTTTTTTAAGTCGATACAAAGTACGTTGTTTTTTATAATTCCAACAAAATAAATCGTAAGATATTTTTTAAATTATTTGAATAATTATATAAGTTTATTAAAAATGCACATTTTTTTATTGTTTTGTTACGTATAATCATATTTTGTACTGTTTTGTATAATTGTATTTTATTTATGTTATATACCACTTATCGGGGGAGTATAATTTTAATTATAATTATTTATCTATAAACGATGAGCTTTGTGAAAATTAGAGATTTTATACTAGTTTTGAGAAAAAGATGTCGAAAATGACATACTAAAAGAAGTTTTTAGAGGGTGTTTGTTTAAAAAGAGATAAAAATGAGTCGAAAAGAGGAATTTTCAAAGGCAATTCTGGAAGGATATCAATTTTCAGGCCCTTCCATTGCATTGGGAGGAGCTTTATTGGAGGGAGAAACTTTTCCGGGAGGATTAGTCAGGTTGCCCTTGAAAACGATGAACCGGCATGGGTTGATAGCTGGAGCTACGGGAACAGGGAAGACCAAAACCCTGCAGGCGATCACCGAAGGACTGTCAGAAGCAGGAGTTCCTGTGCTGTTAATGGATATTAAAGGCGATTTGAGTGGAATTGCTGCTGCGGGAGAATCCAATGCGAAAATAGAAGAGCGTCATCAGAAAATAGGGTTTCCTTATACACCTAAAAAATTTCCGGTGGAGTTATATTCCCTTTCGGATGAAAAAGGAGCAAGACTCAGGGCAACCGTCACGGAATTCGGCCCGGTATTGTTTTCCAAGATTCTGGGATTGAACGATACAAAAAGCGGAATTGTCTGGTTGATTTTCAAATTGTCAGACGATGAGCGTCTGCCATTGCTGGATCTCAAAGATTTTAAATCCATGCTGAACTATGTTTCCGGTGAAGGGAAAGCAAATGTTGAAAAGCTGTATGGGAAAATTTCCACGACCTCTACCGGTACGATCCTGCGTAAAGTGATCGAACTTGAACAGCAGGGAGCCGACAGGTTTTTTGGAGAAAAGTCTTTTGAGGTAGACGATCTGCTGTTGAAAAATTCCGAAGGATACGGGACGGTATCGATCATCAAACTGACCGATATCCAGGACAAACCGAAACTCTTCTCTACTTTTATGCTAAGCCTGCTGGCCGAAGTCTATGCCACGTTTCCGGAGGCAGGAGATATGGAAAAACCTAAACTTGTTATTTTCATAGACGAAGCCCATCTTATTTTTGATGAAGCTTCTAAAGCATTGATCGATCAGATTGAAACGATCATTAAACTTATCCGTTCTAAAGGAGTAGGAATTTTCTTCTGCACCCAGAACCCTTCCGATGTACCGGCTTCTATTCTGGGGCAACTGGGAATGAAAGTACAGCATGCGCTTCGTGCATTCACTGCCAATGACCGGAAGATGATCAAGATGACAGCCGAAAATTATCCGTTGACGGATTTCTACAAAACAGAGGAGCTACTCACTTCTCTGGGAATAGGAGAAGCTGCAGTGACGGTTTTGAGCGAGAAAGGAACCCCCACACCGCTGGCGGCTACCTTGCTGCGGGCTCCCCAGTCCAGGATGGGAATATTGACGGAATCCGAGATCGATGAACTGGTCAGACGTTCCAGAGTGGCCTCCAAATACAATGAGGTGATTGACCGGGAAAGTGCTCATGAGCTGCTGGCCCGCAAGATCGACCAGATGGATCAGGGAGAAAAAGAGGAAGCCAAACAGGTCAAGACCAGCCGGAAAAAAGAGAAAAGTACTATGGAAAAAGTATTGGACAGTTCGCTTACCCGACAGATCGGCCGTACGGTCTTCTCAGAGCTCACAAGAGGATTGCTCGGTGCGTTCGGCCTGAAAACAAGAAGAAGATAATCATCTATAGCAAGAAAGAACAGGCAGACTCCGGCTCTTTAAGAGATAGGAGGCATCTGCATTTTCTGTAACTCGAATACATATCAACTATGAAATCAATAAGGGTAATTGTAATAGGAGGAGGGGCTGCCGGTTTTTTCGGCGCTATTACCTGTGCACGTTATAACTATAATGCCGAGATCATTTTGCTGGAAAAGTCGGATAAATTACTTTCTAAAGTGAAAATATCAGGAGGCGGGCGCTGTAACATTACTCACGCCTGCTTTGACAACAGTCAGCTTGTCAAATACTATCCGAGGGGAGGAAAAGAGCTTAAAACCTGTTTTACCTATTTCTCCACCAATCAGACAGTAGACTGGTTTGAGTCAAGAGGAGTGAAGCTGAAAACAGAGTCAGACAACCGTATGTTTCCCATCACCGATTCTTCTCAATCTGTGGTCGACTGCCTGATCCGTGAAGCCCGTGTATTGGGCGTAAAGATCATGACCGGTTTTCCTGTAGGAGGATTGGAAAAAAAAGAAGGGCAATGGGTGGTCAAGCTGCGCGGAGGGGAAAATATGGTCTGTGACAAAGTGCTGATCGCAACGGGAGGTAGTCCGAGTGATGATTCCTATAACTGGATGCGGGAGTTAGGAATAGAGGTGATCAGACCGGTGCCTTCTTTATTTACCTTCAATGTCCCTAATTCGAGGTTAAGCGGTTTGCAGGGAATTGCCATTCCACAAGCGGAAGTACGGGTAGAAGGTTCCAAGCTGATGAATTCGGGACCTTTGCTGCTGACCCACTGGGGATTCAGCGGACCGGCGGTGTTGAAACTGTCTGCCTGGGCGGCAAGAGAAATTCATGAACTGAATTATGCGTTTAATATTCATGTCAGCTTTGTGGCTGGGCATACTGAAGAAACCTTGAGACAGGCGCTGCAGGAAATAAAATCAGGCCATCCTAAGAAAACCGTTTTTGCCCATCCGTTCTTTGAGCTTCCCAGACGTTTGTGGGAGCGGCTGGTAAGCATTGCCGGGATCGAAGAAGAAACCCGTTGGGGAGAAGTAGCCAATAAGAATATCAACAAACTTCTGGAAGAACTTCTGCGGGGTGTGTATGCTGTAAAAGGGAAAACGACTTTTAAAGAAGAATTTGTAACCTGTGGAGGAGTAGACCTTAAAGAGGTCGATCTGGTCTCGATGCAATCTAAGAAACAGGAAGGCCTGTATTTTGCCGGCGAAGTACTCAATATTGATGCGGTGACAGGAGGCTTTAATTTTCAGGCAGCCTGGACTACCGGATTCCTTGCCGGGAAATCCATTGCGGAAGACTAGACGGAATACCTAATATAAAATACCGGATTCGAGCAAAATAACACAAGAGGATTGGCTTGCGCCCGTCCGGGGCAGTCTAACATTTTTTCAATGATTTAGGACTATGATTTTATCTGGTATTCCGGACTTCGTATCTGTTTTTAAAATCGATACCAGATAAGGCCATTTGATAATCTCACAATTTGGTGATATATTAACCGTAAGCAGAGCTTCATCGTAAAAACAGATGGAGCCAGTCCTTTTTATGAATGATTTATTTTGTTTAATTCTTCACCCATTTAATTTTAACAGACCATGGCCAAAGTAACAAAAATCTCTACCCGTGCCCCTAAGAATCTTGATAAGGAAAAGATCAAAGCGGAAACTGATCTGCTGGTTCAGAAAATAGGAGATCTTCAGAAAATATTTTATGCTTCTGCAAAACACGGATTATTGGTGATCTTGCAGGGATTGGATGCCTCCGGGAAGGATGGATTGATCAGTAAAGTATTCAAGGGAGTGAACCCGTTGGGGTGTACGGTACATGCTTTTAAAGGTCCTACCGAAGAAGAGCTGAAACATGATTTTCTATGGCGTGTTCATAAGGCTACTCCTGCCAAAGGAATGATCCAGATCTTTAACCGTTCTCATTACGAAGATGTGCTGATCACCCGGGTGGAAAAATGGATCGACGATAAAACGGCCCGTAAACGTTTTGAACATATCAATAATTTTGAAAAACTTATTACCGACAACGGTACGATCGTTCTGAAATTTTATCTCCATATTTCTCGCGAAGAGCAACTGGAACGCTTGAACGAACGAAAGACCAACCCTGAAAAATTCTGGAAACATAACGACGATGACTGGAAAACCAATCAGAAATGGAATGCTTACAGAAGTGCTTACGAAGATGTTTTCAAAAATTGCAATGATCCGGAATGGACCATTGTTCCTTCTGATCAGAATTGGTATAAGGAATATGTGATCGCGAAAAAGATTTGTGACACACTGGAAAAGCTGAAATTACATTATCCTAAACTGGTGACAAAATCTTCCGGAAAGTAAGAAAGAGAAAGGCTAGAGAAGAACGATCAACCTTGTTACTCTCTGGCTTTTGCTGACTGAGGCTTTTTATGCATTTGAATTATTATTTTCTCCGTTTCCTGAGTGAAGAACTCGGGGAGCGTCTTGTGGGTTTTGAATTGTCAGAATGTTATTTACAAAACAGGTTTGAGTGTATTCTGGCTTTTCATAATACCCGGGAAGAGTTTTATATAAAACTGAATCTCTACCGTGAGTTTACCTGCCTTTCTTTTCCCGATCAGTTTTTCAAAAGCAAAAAAGGAACCTATGCATTGTTCCGCGAATTGAATGGGCTCAAAGTACAACAAGTGATTCAGCATGAGAACGACCGGAGTTTTCACCTGGTATTCGAGCAAAGCTTAAGTCTTATGTTCAAGCTGCACGGCAGCAGATCCAACCTTATTTTATTCCATCATACGCACTGCATTGATCTGTTAAATAAAAATCTTCTTCCGGACAGAGAGATTGATTTAGGCAATGTGGGGAAAAAGATCCGGCAGGATCAGGAACATTTTATACAGACTCAGGGAGACCTGCTTGCCTTGTATCCTGCTTTTGATAAGGATATCCGGGAGGAACTGACCCGTCAAAATTATGCACACAAAAGTCTGCAGGAACAATGGCCCGTCTTGTCGGAAATGATGGGAATCCTGAATAGAAAAGAATTTTTTATTGTAGAGCAACAAGGTATCCGGCTTACGTTCTTTAATCAGGGAAAACTATTGGCACATTCGGACCGTGCGATAGAAGCTGCCAATTATTTTGAACATCTGGCTGGAAAGGAGTTCTATTTTGGAAATGAAAAACAGGAAGCGGTTCATTATCTCCATCAGAAAATAAAGAAAACACAAGCCTATCTGGATATGCTTGTGCAAAAGCAAATGGAGCTTTCTGCACATACCCGGTATGATGAGATCGCCAATATTATTATGGCCAATTTGTATCAGATCCCTCCCTATTCGGAAAAAGCAGAACTGCTTAATTTTTATACCGGTGTTCCTGTCGTGATCAAACTGAAAAAAGAATTGTCTCCTCAGAAAAATGCTGAAAATTATTACCGCAAGGCGAAAAATCAGAAACTGGAGATCGCTGAGATGGAGAGAAACACCGGACAGAAGAGAGAAGAAGTCAATAGACTGAGACAGCAGTTGGAAACGGTAGAGCGATGTGAGGAACTTAAAATGCTCCGAAAGTATCTGAAAGAACAGGATATTTTACAGGAAAAGAATACCAGGGAAAAAGAACAGCAGCAATTATTCCGGCGTTTTGAGATCGATGGGTTTGAAGTACTGATCGGTAAGAGTGCGAAGAACAATGATCTGCTGACCCAGAAATATTCTTTCAAGGAAGATCTTTGGCTGCATGCAAGAGATGTAGCAGGCTCACATGTATTGATTAAATATAAGGCAGGAAAGAAATTTCCTAAGCAGGTGGTGGAAAAGGCGGCGCAACTTGCCGCTTATTATTCCAAGCGTAAAACAGATTCGCTATGTCCGGTTATTGTAACTCCTAAAAAATATGTCAGGAAGCCGAAAGGTGCGCAGGATGGACAGGTGTTGGTAGACCGTGAGGAGGTATTATTGGTAAGACCTGCCGGTTACGATGAGTTAGGCGGGTAGAAAACACTCTAATGTTTTTTCAGCACTTCTGTTGGACATGACATAAATAAATTGTCCTCGTCAACACCATACTGGTGGTTTTCATCA
>CAYTGJ010000037.1:0-5215 GCA_964437245.1 uncultured Chitinophagaceae bacterium | reverse complement strand
CATCAGGAAGAGGATCTTTTGGAGCGCAAGGCTTTCACTTGTGTGACCGTATCATCGCTGAGAAAGGCCTGGTATTCGCCGGACTCCATCGGGTAGACGGCTATTTTTCCTTCTTCGTTGTGATGTATACCCCACCCGTATCGCTTAGGCAGTGGGGAAGCCCGCAGACATGCCTGACTTTTTGAAAAAAACTTTTCTCTTTCTGTTTTCAGGACATTTTCCCGGATGTTATTTTTAATCGCAAACACATGAAAGAGTACATCGTCCGAAGTATAGCGGTAGGGATTGGCCAGGATCATTTCCAGTTGAAGAGCACCTGCTGTCGGAGACTCTTTTTTCAGCGGAGGTATTTCAGCCTGTTTGACGGGACAGTCATCTGCGATGGCAATGAAAGTACGGATGTAGTTGGTGGTAGCCATTGGGATTTTAACGGATTATATACGCATCGTATCGGCCTGCCAGTGTTGGATAGATCGTTTGATTTCCCGGCTGCTGATGTTTTCTTTCAGGGCCCGTTCCAGTAACACGATAAACTCGTCGTCACCGGCAAAGCGCAGGGCTGCGATTTGCGAGAATGAAAGCTGCTCTTCTGCTTTTTTGGCCGAAGTGCCTAATAATTCAAAATGCCGTAACCGGAATTCCAGCCGTATAATACGGTCCTGGTTGCCAAGTGCGTAATGCTGACGTAGCATCACGCTCAGCAGCAGAATGCAGAAGGAAAGTATTCCAAATAAGATCCAGGGTAGAAAATTTCCAGGATCATTGAAGGCTTTGGCGATCCCCAGCGCTGTAAGTGTTCCCATCAATGGCAGGAATACAAAATGATGCAGGGGATAATACATCTTATGGTTCGAATAGTTTTGAGTTTTCATCTTACTAAAAATAGTGCAGAGAATCTTTATAGAAAAATAAAATAGATTTTTTTTATCCAGGGTTAGGCCTTTTCTCAGGTTAATTTTGGGGGAGTGCGGTTGGTCAGGGGATTAGGTAATAATATATTTTAATGTACCAACTCACCAGGGTCGTTTGTGAGACACAAACGATGGCTGACAGGATATACTTTAGTATCCCAACCGTCTGCTTGCTGGCCCATTTCCTTGCTGGTCCCCTGACCAGCAAGCAGGTGAAATAATTTAAACAATTAAAATTAGGTACAGCAAAGTATATAAGAACCCAGGGGATTAACCACTGGTGAGGCCTTGCTTGCTGGTCTGTTTTCTTGCAGTTTCCTGGCTGGTCAGGGGACCAGCCAGCAAGGGAGTCACAATTCTAACTTTTTTTTAAAATAATTTGCGTAACCAAATTGTTACATATATATTTGTAACAGAGTAGTTACAAATATGGGCAGATGAGAAGAGATGTTTTTCAGGCGATAGCAGACCCGACGAGAAGAGAGATCATTCAGCTTTTGGCGTCACAACGTATGAATTTGAACGCAGTGGCAGAAAATTTTTCGATCAGCCGTCCGGCGGTTTCGAAACATATGAAAATTCTGACCGAATGCGGAATGGTCGTGATCCATCAGCAAGGCAGAGAACGGTATTGTGAAGCAAAGCTGGAAAAGCTTGGAGAGGTTTCGGAATGGATAACGCAATACCGGCAGTTTTGGGAGCAGAAGCTGGATGCACTGGAAGAGTACCTGGAAAAAATTCAGAAAGAAAAAAAGAAACCCTTGCATAAAAATATCAAACGATCTTTAAAATGAGTGAATACAATACATTCAGGGTAGAAGACAATCAGGTCATTCATACCCGGTTGCTGAATGCTCCGAGGGAGCTGGTATGGGAAGTATGGACAAATCCTGAACATATGAAAGAATGGTGGGGACCGGAAGGGTTTACTATTACGACCCGGTCGATGACGGTACAGCCCGGACAAACCTGGGATTTTGTGATGCATGGTTTTGGGAGGGATTACATGAATAATGTACAGTACCTGGAAGTAGTGAAACCATCTTTCTTATCCTTCCGCAACGGAGAGGAGCAGGATGATTACAGCTTTATTGTCCAGGTGACCTTAGAGGAAAAAGAGGATAAAACATTGCTTACCATGCGTTCGATCTTTAAATCTGCTTCGATCATCGAAGAACTTAACCGGAAGGTCAATGCTCTTGAAGGAGGGAAGCAAACGCTTAACAAACTTCAGCGGTACGTCGAACAGAAAGCATCTATTCATTTATAATTAAAAAAATTACAGAAATGGCAAAAACAAACACTTATCTTAATTTTCCCGGCAATACCGAGGAAGTATTTAACTTCTATAAGGCGGTATTCAGAAGCGAGATTCAGGGAATTCAACGTTTTGGGGATCTCCCCCCGATGGAAGGACAACCGCCGCTTTCAGAAGCAGACAAAAAAATGATCGTTCATATAGAGCTTCCGATCCTGGGCGGGCATCTCTTAATGGGAACCGATGCTCCGGAGTCAATGGGTTTCAAGTTGAATTTTGGTAATAATTACCACATCAGTTTGGAAACAGATTCAAAGGACGAAACCCAAAGATTATTTGACGAATTATCTGCCGGAGGAACAGTTACGATGGAACTTCAGGAAATGTTCTGGGGAGCATATTACGGAAGTTTTACCGATAAATATGGAGTAAACTGGATGGTCAATTTTCCTCAGAAATAAAACGAAGATCCCGGTATATACACTCACGCTTCATCAGGCTGGTGAGATACAAAGGAGGGAAAGGTGTACACGTTCAAAATGTACCTCTTTTCCTCTTTCTCTTATTTCTTCTGTACAGGAATATTTTTTGGCAGGAGAGGCTTGTTTTTTCTGACGAAAAGATAGGCGATGAAAGCGCCGGTGATGGCCATCCCTACCCCTACCCATTCGGGCGAATTGTAAGCATATCCATGTTCCAGTGGTATTCCTCCCAGGTAGGCTCCCAGGGCGTTTCCGATATTGAATGCTGCCTGAGAGACGGCCGCTGCAAGCATTTCGGCTCCTTTGGCCGTCTGGATGATAAGGATCTGAATAGGAGCTACCAGGGCAAAAGCGATGGCTCCGGTGATAAATGTCATGATGAGCAGGGCGATCTGGTTACTGGAAGAATAATAAACAAGGATCAGGGAAACGCACATTGACAGTAAAAGAGCAATGGTGATATAGGCAGGAGGAAACTTATCCGCAAGACGTCCTCCGATCCAGTTACCGGTAAACATCCCGGCTCCGGCAAGGACCAGGATATAAGAAACCGAGTCTTCCGGGAAATGGGCCATTTTCGTTAGCAGGGGACTGATATAGCTTATCCAGCAGAAAAGTCCTCCGGTTCCGATCGAAATAGTAGCGATGAGGAGCCAGGCATTGGTCTGGGTCAGGAACGCAAGCTGGCTGTTGCGTGAAGAGGACGGACCGGTTTCCAGAGGAGGCATCCATTTTTGTATGGCCAGCAAGGTCAGCAGACCTACGAAGGTGATAACAGCAAAAGTATAATGCCAGTGAAAATGATGGCCGATATAAGTTCCCAGCGGGACTCCCACGATATTGGCAATGGTCAGGCCGGCAAACATGACGGCAATGGCACTGGCCTCTTTTCCTTTTTCGGCAAGGCGACTGGCCACTACCGCACCTACGCCGAAGAATGCCCCGTGAGGCAAGCCGGAAAGCAGCCGGGTGAGCAGCAGAAAGTCATAGTTTGCCGTCAGCATGGAGAGACTGTTGAATAACGTAAACATTGACATCAGGATCAGCAATAGCTTTTTGGGAGCCACATTGCCGGCGAGTACTACCAGCAGTGGCGCACCTATTACCACTCCGAGTGCATAGGCTGAGATGAGGTAACCTGCCACCGGGATACTGACCGACATATCCGCCGCAATGTCTTCTAAAAGACCCATCATCACAAATTCAGTTATCCCGATGCCCAGGCCACCCAACATAAGGGCGATCAGACTTTTCTGCCTGTTATAGTTTTCCATTTGATTCGTTCCGTTTACGCCTTCCTGTTTCCCACGGCTTCTTCAATGAAGTATTCACCAAAACAGAAGCGGTCGTTTTTCTGTTACAAAGTTGGATATAAAGTACTGGTATGTACTTGTAGATTAATGCTATATTGTTGTATATTTATATTATGAAACGAAATCAGTTTGAACCTCTTGTGATCCACGAATTTGAAGAAAAAGTGTTTCATCTGCCCGTGCATAGTCATACCTACTATGAGCTGATTTATATTTTTAAAGGAAGCGGAATTCATTTGTTGAATAATAACCGTATTCCGTACAAAGCTGGTGATCTTTTCGTGATCTCGCCGGACGACGAACATTATTTTGAGATCCGGAAGAGTACACGTTTTGCTTTTATAAAGTTTACCGATAGCTATTTTAATGGAAAAAACTCGTTGTCTCCGGATGCTTTTCTGGTGACTTCTCCGGAAGACATCATGAGAAATAAACTGCTGAAGGAAATAAAACTCCAGATGGATGAACCCTGCCGGTCAATTTTACGGAATACAGTTGAAAATATTGTAGCGTACAATTGCAGGAAAGACATTGCCTCGTCTCCGTTAGTATACTACCAGATTTTATCGGTGTTCGGACTTATCCGGGAGGCAGCGGCCAAACTGAATGTACGCATTGACAAAGGACAGCCGGATAAGGAAGCAATGATTTCGTACATTCATCAGCATATATATGCTCCCGGGCAGATACAGGTGAAAAACATTGCTGCCCATTTCAATATCTCACCCAGCTACTTCAGCTCTTATTTTAAAAGGAATTTCGAATTGAGTTACCGGGAGTATATTAATGACTACCGTTTGAAACTGATCGAAAAGAGAATCGCTTCCGGTACGTTTACTATGAAACAGATCGCAGATGAGTTTGGGTTTACAGACGAAAGTCATCTATCTCATTTTTTCAAAGACCGTAAGAAGATCAGTCCGCAGATGTACCGGAATAGATTAAAAATATCGAAACGGGCGTAAGCAGTATCTATTTTCTTGGTAATTATACCTATTGCAAGATTAGTGTATTACCCTTGATTTATAAAATCCATAACCCAAAAGAGTTGAAGAGTAGATATTCTTTCCGCACTTTTTTGTCTAAGTGTAAAAAAAGTATATTTTTAATAAATAAGAACCGAACCTGGTGATTGATGGAATTACTTGATTATTTCCGGCAGCATGCGAATCTTTCTTCCGAACAGGTAGAAAGATTAGGAGCGTTATTTAAGAAGGAAGAATATGCGAAGGGCCATATTCTGGTGGAGCC
>CAYTGJ010000036.1:32747-33833 GCA_964437245.1 uncultured Chitinophagaceae bacterium | reverse complement strand
AATAACCTCCAGGATACGTATTGCATGTCTGATCCTACCGATGTCCTTTCGCTATCACCGGCGGGACTGTTGAGTATTCCGTCAGGATATGCTCTTTATGATTTTCAGGTCAGAGATTTTTATATCTGTCTGCCTCCTTTTTTACCATGTCCATCTCCGTTGCCTAGTAGTTATACGTTGTCAGGAAACCAGTTCAATGCCCAGACGGTATTTAACCTGACAGGAGGCTCCGGTAACAAGGTAGTTATTATAAGGGCGAGAAGAATAGCGTCACCGAATGATATCATAAATGTGGGTACTGAAATGACTCGTTTGTATGACCAGGATGTGATTTCTTTTGGAAGTATTCCTTCAACGTACACTTGTGAGAGTGTAGCTCCTCTTTCATTATCGGCGAGTCCGCCAAACGGGGTTTTTTCCTGTACCCAGTATGCTGCTTATGTTTCGGAGTTTCCGGCTGCCTCAGGAAATTACCGGTTGAATTTTGGAGCGGGAACGAATGCTTCTCATTTTTATCCTAATTCGATGACACTCGTGTATACTTATACCAATCCTTCTACAGGCTGTATTACTTCCAGTAACCGTAACTTTTATGTGGATCGGCAGCCGGTGGCCATTACTTCTACCCCTTCTTCCCCCACTATTTGCCGGGGTGAATCGCCCGGAATACTGACGGCTACCGGGGTTTCGCCCGGACATGCTGTACGCTGGTATAATGATCTTGCACTTACGTCTCTTGCCCAGTATGGAACTAGTTATACGCCTCCTGTATTGTATGATACCGTTACCTATTATCTGATCCAGACCCAGTATTGCAATAGTGTACCAACTCCTGTCAGGATTAATGTAAATGCTCCGGCGTTAATCGATGCAGGGGTTAATAAAAGTACCTGTCCGAGTAAACCTGCTGCGCTTGTGGGAGAGCGGGGAGGTTCTGCGCTGGTGTTTTCTACTCCGGTGACCTGGTCCAAACCGGTAGGGTCAGACGGAGATTTTAGTTCTGCGTCTTCTCTTACTCCTACCTTTACTCCCGGGCCGTTGGACAATGCAGCAGGGGCCGTCTGGCTTAGGATTACGACCAATGAT
>CAYTGJ010000036.1:24332-32737 GCA_964437245.1 uncultured Chitinophagaceae bacterium | reverse complement strand
GAGGGTGTCCTGCCGTGGCGGATTCGATGCTTCTGACGGTTCATCCGCTCCCTATTGTAGATACTATTTACATAGATACTATGTACTGCCGCAACCAGGCAGTAGTGCCGGTATACAGTACACATCCCAATGCCTCTACGGAAATAATCACGGGACCAGGGATCACCGGTAGTCCGGGACCGGGATATAGATTTTCAGCCGCACTTGCCGGGTTGGGTACTCATACGATCAAAGTGGTCTATACGGATAACAATGGATGCGTAGACTCTACAGACCAGAGTCTGAACGTATATCCTGAACCTGTACCAAACTTCTCTGTATCGAGCCTGTGCTCCGGCCGCGACACAACGATCTTTACAAATGAGACCACGATCATCAACACCCCGTTTGATACACCAATCGCAAGCTGGTCCTGGCTTTTCGACAACGTTGTGGCGGTGAATCAGGAAGATTCTGCCAGGTACTTTTTCTCAAATCACGGTGTGCATAATGTGAAATTAAGAGCTACTACCAATAAGACTTGTACCGCCCAGAAAGATTCGACCTTTATCATGGGACCGTATCCAAAGGCTGATTTTAACTGGCAAAACGTTTGCTTCGGTGATTCTGTGGTCTTTGCTGATCTGTCCACCATTTCCGTAAATCCTCCCGGTCCTAGTATTGCTCAGCGTTCATGGGATTTTGATGTGGCCAATACTTCAGATCCGCTCACTGTAGTGGTGAGTACCTTGACACATAAGTACGAATATCCGGCGGCAGGCACTTATGATGCGAAGCTGGTACTGACTTCTGATATAGGATGTAGGGATTCGGTGATTTATCCATTGTATATCCTCCCGTATCAGACACCTACTCCGATGGATCCTTATGCAATTTCGTTTTCAGACTCTTCGGGGTTCTGGGCTGGAGATGGCCGGAATTCAAGCTGGGAGTATGGAGTGATTAATCCGTTGTATAAAAATTTCAATGCACCTGTTACAACTCCGGCCTGGGTGACAAGCCTGGACACGGCGTATAATGTAGGGGAAAAATCAAACCTCAACAGTCCCTGCTATAATTTTGATCAGTTGGACAAGCCGATGATCTCTATAAAATTCAAAACGGCCACCCTGGCACAGATCTCCGGGATGGTACTGGAATATTCTGTGGATGGAATATTATGGCAAAAGATCGGGACCAGCGGCGATGGAATTAATTGGTACAATACACTTGGAATAGCCGGAGGACCTGGTAACCCTAGTTTCAATCCTATCAATGAGGGATGGTCGGGAGAAGATACGGAATGGAGAATTGCGAAAATAGGACTGGCCTCTTTGGCAGGCCAGGATAACCTGCGTTTCCGGCTGGCCTTTGGATCACCGTCCGATAGTGCGATTGCCAGAAAATCGGGTGTTATCGTGGATAGTGTATGGGTAGGAAATAAAAACAAAGTCGTGTTGCTGGAGCATTTTACGAATAATTCGGCAGGAGGTCTTTCTACTCCGGCCATTATCATGGCGAATGCGAGTATAAAGAATATCCGTGACAGCCGGCCGAGAGATGTGGCCACCTTGTATTATCATACCAGTTTCCCTGAGTCGGACCCTTTTAATAATTTTTATACGGCTGGCCCGAGTGCAAGAGTATTGCATTATGGAGTGTCGGGAACACCTCGTAGTATTCTGGATGGTAATTATTATAACGGTAATATTTATTCGGGAGGCACACCAGAAGCAAGACTTGACCTTAAAGATGTGGATGCCCGTTCACTGGAAACGGCCGCTTACCAACTGGACATCACAGCGGATTATACTCCCGGGAATGCAGTAATCGCTACAAAAGTAACGTATACCGGTATTCTGCCTGATTCAAATGATCTTGTGTTGCAGACGGTCATTATCGAAGACGATACTGCTGGCGCAATAAAATATCCTGCTGTTGTAAGACAAATGCTTCCGGATGCAGCCGGGACCTATATTACCAGAAGATGGGAGTTGGGAGATGAGATGGTGTTTACCAATACATGGAATCACTCACTGCCTTCTGCTTCAGTATTAGGAGTGGTTACTTTCCTGCAAAATACGACTACTAAAGAAGTATACCAGGCAGCATTCCTGAGAGGGAGCGGTACTTATGGTGATCCTGTGGTGGCAGGTACAGAAACTGTTTCCGGCAAAGAATTCAGGGTAAGAATGTTTCCTAACCCCGCTACCGATGAAGTATTTTTCCTTTACGGAAAAATGCTGTCACAAGCTGTGGAATGGGCCGTTTATGATAATCTGGGGAGAGAGATTGATTACGGATACTGCTCGGAAGGGAAGGAAGGGTTCTCTATCAATACTTCACGCTATCCGGGAGGACTTTATCATGTGAAACTGCGTACGGAGGACGGTGCTGTGGATCATAAGGAATTAGTGGTGTTGCACTAATTGATAAGAAGGACTTTCCTGGTGAAGATGCCAGATAGAAGATCCCGGATAAAAGTTGATAATTATGCTTTTATCCGGGATCTTGTATTATCGGCAGCCTGAGTTGTCTTCTGTTTATTTTAATTCTCTTCTCATATCCCGGTCGATATCTTTGGCTTTTATATCTTCCCGTTTATCGTAGAGTTTTTTCCCTTTGGCAAGGGCGATCTCCAGTTTGGCAAAACCTCTGTCGTTGACAAATAGTTTGGTAACTGTAATGGTCAATCCTTTTTCCTGAGATTTTTCGAGGAGCTTCCGGAGTTCCTGTTTCCGGAGCAATAAGATCCGGTCTCTTTTGGCATCGTGGTTGTAATGTGTACCTTCTTTATAAGCAGAAATGTTGATTCCCTTAGCGATCAGTTTTTCTCCGATAAAAACACAGTAGGCATCCTGTAGATTTACATTCCCTTGCCGGATCGATTTTATTTCCGTACCCGATAATACAATTCCAGCGATATAAGTATCGATAAAACTGTATTCAAAAGACGCACGCTTGTTACGAATACTTATATTTTTAGAAAAACGTTCGTTGGCCATTCGTGTGCTTATACTTTTTCTGTAGTGAAAGAATATTCTTTGATCGTTTCAATAAAACATTTAACCTTATCAGGAGATGTATCCGGATATACTCCATGCCCCAGGTTGGCAATATGTTTGTGAGGCCCGAATTCTTTCAGCATGTAGCGGGTATGCTTTTGAATTTCTTCAAAAGAGGCATAGAGAATACAAGGATCAAGATTTCCCTGAAGGGTTTTATCCGGACCGACCAGGTTCCGGGATTCCCGGATGCCCATGTTCCAATCCAGTCCGATGGTCCGGCAGTTGAGCTGTCCCATTTCTTTCCGGGCAAAAAAGGCACCCTTGGCAAATACGGTAACCGGTGCCTCTGTAACGGCATCACAGATCTGTGAAATATATTTTAATGAAAATTCAGCATAGGTTTCAGGAGAAAGAATGCCTGCCCATGAATCGAATAGTTGTACCATATCCGCTCCGTTCCGGATTTGCTCTTTCAGATACAGAATGGTAACGTCTGTTATCTTTTGTAAAAGTAAATGAGCCAATGCAGGTTCGGAATACAGGAATTTCTTGGCCTTTGAAAATGTTTTGGAGCCGCTTCCTTCCACCATATAGGCTAAAATGGTCCAGGGAGCCCCCGCAAATCCAAGCAAAGGGACTCTTCCGTTCAGTTCTTTTTTAGTGATCCTGATCGCTTCGTATACATAGTCAAGTTCCGCTACCGCTTCCTGGATTCTGAGATTCAGAATGTCCTGTTCGGAAGCGATCACTTTAGGGAATACCGGGCCTTTGGCTTCGTACATCTCGTATATAAGTCCCATGGCCTCGGGAACTACCAGGATATCGGAAAAGATAATAGCAGCGTCTACCCCAAGAAGATCTACCGGTTGGATCGTTACTTCGGCTGCCAGGTGTGGGGTGGTAGCCAGTTCTTTAAAACCACTTAGTTTTTCTCTCACTGCTCTGTATTCAGGAAGAATTCTGCCAGCCTGCCTCATCAGCCAGACGGGAGTTCTTTCTGTTTTTTCGCCTCTTGCAGCGCGGAGTATAAGGTCATTTTGGTAATTCATGGCGCAAAGATAACTATTTTGCCCGTTTTTTACTCTGCTCCTGTGTTCCTTTTAGGACTCATGCCTTGCTTCATTTCAAGAGACCTCAAACAAGGGGAGCGTGCGCAGGGAAAACGTATTTTCCTGAGAGGGTGTTTTTTGTCTTGCAACAGTTGAATTTATTGTATATTGGAAGGTATAGAACGAGAGAACCTAATGATACTCAGAAGTGCATACTGTATTTTTTTTGTTGCGATGATGAACGCTTGTGTATTTTCCGGTCCTACTCAGCACGAGCTTTTTTCAGTTGCACTCAGCCGGAAACCTTATGATGTGATCATTGTACCGGGTGTACCGCACGATACGGCTTCTGACAACTGGGATCTTGTCATGAAAGGCCGGATCTACTGGTCCCGGTTTTTGTATGAAAAAGGGGTCGCTAAAAATATTATTTATTCCGGGGGGGCTGTTTATACTCCTTTCTATGAGGGGGAGATCATGTCGATTTATGCATTGCAACTGGGGATTCCGGAAGAGAATATTTTTATCGAAACGAGGGCGGAACATAGTACGGAGAATGTTTATTATTCCTATTACCTGGCCAAGCGGCTCGGGTTCCATAAGATCGCTGTGGCAACGGATCCTTTTCAGGCAGGGATGCTGCGCAACTATCCGAAATTAATGAGAATGCAGCTTGATTTTATCCCTTTCGTGGTCGATACGTTGAAAACGATTGATAAAAGAGCTTTTGTGAAATTATCCGGGAATCAGAACCGGGTAGATCCTTTTGTCTCTCTTGCAGACAGGGAAAGCCGTTTCAAGCGTTTTTGGGGAACGTTGGGGAAAAACATAGTAAGGGAGGCAGAAGATGAAAGAGGGATCCGGAAGTGCAGGAAGAAGAAATCGCTTTAGGCGTGTGTGGTTCTTAATTTCTTAAAGAGCGTATAGGTGGTGTAAGGTTCTTCTTTTTTTACTTCAATGGAATCCATGATCTTTCTTACCAGCATAAGGCCTATTCCTCCCTTGCGTTTTTCTTTGATCAGGTTGCAGATCTCAGGATCTTCCTGGATGGTACTGTCATAAAAATCGCCGGTGTCTTTAATGTTAAAAAAGACACCTTCTATCTTATCTGAAATTTCTACTTCCAGGTAGTTATTTTTATTTGATTTGTTGGAATGAATGATTCTGTTAGCGCATATTTCATCGACTGCCAAAACGATCATGTTGATCTCATTTTCGGAGACGTGAAGCCTCGCAAGCACGGAATTGACAAACTTCCGTACCTCTTTGAGGTTTTCAGTTGAACACGCTATTTTAATTCTCTCTATCATTCTTAATTCATCAACCCAATAGCTTCTTCTTTACTGGATACTATTTTGATCAGATTGTCTAACCCTAATATGGTGAATACGTTTTTTACTTTGTCGCTTACGTTGTAGAGGGCCATTGAGATCCCGTTACTTTCAAAATCCTGCAGGTAGGACATGAATACTCCCAGCCCGGCAGAAGATATATAATTTAAACGGCTGCAATCCACTAATATTTTGTTTTCTTTTTTGGCAAATGCTTCTGTCAGAGTATTGTCAAGAATAATACTGGAACTTGCATCCAGTTCTCCGTCAATGGAAATAGTGTAAAATTGCTCTTCTTTTAAAGTCGTAATATTCATTATTTTAAAGACATTTACGTGAAATGGGGATATTTGTTACTGTGAATTTTAAACAAATTTTAGGATAATAATACTATAGTCATCGTTCAGTTCTCCTTTCCCTGTAAAATCGTACAGGTTGTTCAGTACTTTATCGGTAATCTGTTTGGGAGACAGGTCAGTATGCCGGGTTAAGATCTGCAGAAGCCTCTCAAAACCATATTCTTCCCCCGCATCGTTCATCGCTTCGATGATCCCGTCTGTATACATGATCAGGAGGTCATTTTGCTCAAAATCATAGCTGGAACGTTCGATATGGTTTTTATAAGCGTCGTTTCGCAAAATGCCGAGTCCGAGTCCTTTTTGTTCAAGCAGATCAAAGGTATTTTTCCGGGCAGAATAGTGCAGTGACTGACAGTGTCCGGCACGTGCATATTCGAAACGGTTGTTTTCAAGGTCGATGATGAATAAACTGAGGGTGATGAAGGAGGCTTTTTCAAGACAGACCCCCACGGCTTTATTGGCATGGATCATGAACTGATCGGCAGGAAGGCCAAGCTGGATCAGGCTTTGAAAAATTCCCTTCATCTGGGCCATATTGAAAGACGCCGTTGTTCCGTTTCCGGATACATCTCCTATCGTAAAGGCTATTTTTTTCCCGTCGGGGTAGGGGTGAATGTCGTAATAATCGCCTCCCACATCATCGGCCGCTTTGGAAAAAGCATGGACCAGCATATGGTCGTTGAGCATCATATTGGTTGGCAACAATCTTTTCTGTACTTCCTTCGCAATTTTTACTTCTTCCCGGTAGCGCTGATTCTGGAGAGCCTCGGAAACCAGGCGGTAATTCTTAATGGCAAGGCTTGCCTGGCTGACAAAGGCATACAGAACATCGGTAGCGGTTCGGTCGAACCCATTGTTCTTGTTTTTGATCAGCACAAGAGTTCCCAGAAATTCATTGTTAGAGGTAAGAGGGAGCATTACCGAAGATTTATACGGAAGCGGTGCAATACGTGTATTGTGGGCCAGATTGCCGAATGATTTGACATAATACGGCTCCTTTTTCGTATTGATATGATTTTTTCTTAATACTTTTTTGATCTCAAATACGTCGATTTTATCGATGTGCTGGTGAATGAATGCTTTGAAATTCCCTTTTTCGTCCACCATTTCGAGCCATCCTGAATTGGCTTCTACAGAGTTGATCCCACTCTGAAGCAGGAGTTCATAAATATGTTCTTCCGTCTCACCTTCCTGGATGGATTGGTTTAGTTTCTGGAATACTTTTACCTCTTCGATCTTTCGCTCAAATACAGAAGAGGTAGGCAGGTGAAACATGAGTACCAGCAGGGAAACCAACGCATAAAAGGAAATAAAAAGCAGCATTCCAAGCACAAACACATTGTCCCAAAGATCAATGCTGAGGTCATTGGTAAGCTGATGTTCGTAGATCTGCTGAAAGTAAATGATCGATATGAGAAGAGTGAAGGCCATCAGTACAATGCTGCGTATTTTCTTCTTATAATTGAGCAAGGCGATCCATTTCAGGTTGAATGAAAGTACTACTGCCAGAAGAATGAGCGGGCTGACGCACAGGTAGAAGGGGTTGACCGACAAATGAGTGGAAGAGGGCCTCCATAATGCCACCCAGTTGACCTCGAAGATGAAGAAGCCGGAGAGGATAGACATCAGTACTACGTATTCAAAAATGTGCCAGGCCACGTTGGTGCGGGACGAGCGATGGTACATGATCAGCTTTTTCCAGACATAAAAGGTACTGGAGAGGAAGATGATGATCAGTCCGAGGTTTAGGTGAAAGAAGACAGAATATAATTGAAGGCTTTTGAAAACTTCTGAAGAAACGAAAAAACGAATGAACAGAGAGATCAGGATTGTCGTCACCCCCGTGAGAAAGACTTTCCAGAGATGATCGTCCTGGCTGGAAAACTTCTGTTTCCCTATTTCGATTTTAAAATAAAGAAAGGTAAAAAGGATAAAAAGGCAAAGCAGGTAGTTGGAGAGGAAATCAGCCAAACCAGGATTGATAACAGGCTGTTCGGTGAAATAAAAAGAAAGGTTACAAAGAGTCAGGGATAGCCAGAAAAAAAAGGCCAGGGCTAAGTATAACTTTCTATAAAATAATACAGACATTATCAGGTTTTTAAATAATTCAGGAGAGCAGTGTGCTAAAACTGCTCTCCTGAATTATGAATATAGAAAATCAATATTTATTATCAAAATCTTTATTTTATCGGCTGTAGTTAGGGGCTTCCCGGGTGATCTGCACATCGTGCGGATGTGATTCACGGGCGCCGGCAGCGGTGATTTTGACAAATTTAGCTTCTTTCATGGCTTCGATGGTGCCGGATCCGCAGTATCCCATTCCTGCTTTTAATCCTCCGATCAGTTGATAAATGACTTCGTTGACCAATCCTTTGTAGGGAACACGTCCTACGATGCCTTCCGGTACCAGTTTTTTAATGTCGTCTTCTGCATCCTGAAAATACCGGTCTTTGGAGCCGTCTTCCATGGCCTCCAGGGATCCCATTCCACGGTAGGATTTGAATTTACGTCCTTCGTAGATGATCATTTCGCCCGGAGCCTCTTCTGTTCCGGCGAGAAGGGATCCTACCATGATGGTGTTGGCACCGGCAGCAACTGCCTTGGCAATATCGCCTGAGAACCGGATTCCTCCGTCGGCAATTACAGGTACTCCCAGTTTTTTCAGGGCGTTGGAAGCAA
>CAYTGJ010000036.1:0-24322 GCA_964437245.1 uncultured Chitinophagaceae bacterium | reverse complement strand
GGCAGTGGCAACATTTAATATGGCAGTAAGCTGGGGTACACCTACTCCTGCAATGATCCGGGTGGTGCAGATACTTCCGGGACCGATTCCTACTTTTACACCGTCTGCTCCGGCTTCTGCCAGGGCAAGTGCACCTTCTCCCGTGGCCACATTACCCGCCAGGAGTTCCAGTTGTTTGAATTTTTGTTTGATGTTCCGGACCGCATCGATTACACCTTTGCTATGTCCGTGTGCGGTATCTACACTGATGATGTCTACTCCTGCATTGACAAGGGCTTCTACTCTGTCCAGCAGATCCGGAGTAACTCCTACTGCTGCACCTACCCGGAGTCTTCCGAATTCGTCCTTGCAAGCCATCGGACGGTCTTTTTTCTTGATGATGTCGCGGTACGTGATCAGTCCTTTTAGTTTCTGGTTTTTATCAACGATCGGGAGTTTTTCTATTTTATATTCCTGCAGGATTTCTTCGGCTTTGCCCAGATCAATTCCCTCGTTGGCTGTTACGAGGTTTTCTTTGGTCATGATCTCGGTTACTTTTTTGTTTTTATCTTTTTGGAAACGAAGGTCACGGTTGGTAATGATTCCTACTAAGATGCCGGATTTATTGACGATTGGAATACCGCCTATTTTGTTCTCTGCCATCATGTTCAGGGCATCAGCGAGAGTAGCTTCTTCCGACAGGGTAACCGGATCCAGGATCATGCCGCTTTCAGACCTTTTTACTTTTTTTACCTGAATGGCCTGTTCTTCAATACTCATGTTTTTGTGAATGAAGCCCAATCCTCCTTCATGAGCCATGGCAATGGCCATTTTATATTCGGTAACGGTATCCATGGCCGCAGAGACCAGTGGAATATTCAGCCGTATATTTCTTGAAAGGAGTGTACTGGTATCCGTGTCGCGGGGTAGTACTTGTGAAAATGCAGGAAGAAGCAATACATCGTCATAGGTAAGTGCTTCGTACAAAAATTTTGAGGTGTCTAGTGACATTGCAAATGAAGTTTGTGGTTACTTATTTGCGGGACAAAAGTACTCTTATTTTCTCAATTATCAAAATCGTTGTTCATGGCCTGGTGTTAAATTAGGAGGATGAATGCAAAACTTATCCTACCATTGGGGGATTAGAAAATTAATACTTATTTTGCATTATATTATGTTGTCGAAAAAAGCAAAATATGCCTTGAAGGCGCTCGTATACCTCGCTAAAAAACAAGAAAGCGAATTAGTACTGATCTCAGAAATCTCTGAACAGGAGCGAATTCCCAAAAAATTTCTGGAGCAGATTCTTCTGGAAATGAAGAAGCATTTTATCCTGCATAGTAAAAGAGGAAAAGAGGGGGGATATTACCTAAGTAAAAATCCGGATGAAATTTTTATTGGTAATATTATCAGGATCATTGACGGGCCTCTGGCATTGATCCCCTGTGTGAGTAAGCTTGGGTATCAGAAATGCGAGGAATGTATCGACGAAGCTACTTGTGAGATCCGGAGACTGATGAAACAGGTAAGGGATTCTACCTGTGATATTTTAGATAATACTACTCTTTCTGACCTGCTGAAGATGCAAGGCAAGGTTATTTTATAATTATTTCAATACTGTATTTGACGTAAGAAAGAATTGTGATCTTTTTTACGAAAGTTTTTGGAACTGAAAATATATTGATATTACTTTGCCTACCAAATTAATAGACAATATAGAGTAAGTATATAATTATGGACAATTATCCACCAAATAGTCGGATTATAGTACCTCAATCTATTACAATTAATAGAATGTGTGTTTTTTTTATAATTTCAATCTATACCAAAATTATAGGGTATATATACTTGTTGTATGCGTGTTGACGCTCACCTTTTTAATTCACTCTTTTATTGAGATAAAACTTTAACAATCAATCAATTAAAAATGTATAATTTAACTTATTTTAACATGAAGAAAATAATACTATTTATCATACCCATCCTGTTTCTGGGTACTGTTGCCACCGCTCAGAATTATGTAACAGGGGTGGTAAAGGATCAGCTTGGATTACCGGTGACAGGTGCTACGGTAGGGATAAAAGGCTCTACTAAAGCTTTTGCGGAGGTAGACAGCACAGGTAAATTCAGCATTGCCGCTCCGGCAGAACTTCCTTTCACTTTACAGGTGGCGTTCATAGGATATACTACATATGAAGTAGATATATATGAATTAGATGGCGTTCCTCTTGATGTCGTCCTTCGTGAAGAAGGTATTGTAGGCGTTACGGTAACGGCCAGACGTCGTGAAGAAAAAGTGCAGGATATTCCAATCCCGATCACCGTAATTGGAGGTAAACTGGTCGATGACGCAGGTGCTTTCAACGTAAACCGTGTGAAAGAGCTGGTGCCATCCGTACAGCTTTACACTTCCAACCCGCGTAACACAGGTATTAATATCCGGGGTATTGGTTCTCCGTTTGGACTGACCAACGACGGTCTTGATCCAGGGGTAGGATTCTATATTGACGGTGTGTACTATGCGCGTCCTGCTGCAGCTACCCTTGACTTTGTAGACATTGACCGTATCGAGGTATTGCGTGGTCCGCAGGGAACACTCTTTGGAAAGAACACTACTGCAGGTGCTTTTAACATTACTACCCGTAAACCTAGTTTCAGACCAGGGGGAACGTTTGAAATCAGTACCGGTAACTTAGGATATATCCAGGCGAAGGCTTCGATCACCGGTGGTATTATTAAAAACAAACTGGCAGGACGTTTATCATTCTCCGGTACCCAGCGTGATGGTGTGGTGGAGAACGTGAGAACAGGAAAGTGGATCAACGACATCAACAACCAGGGAGTACGTGGTCAACTTTTGTTTACGCCATCTGATAAAGTTGAAATCACGCTTGCGGGAGATTTTTCTCAGCAGCGCCCAGATGGTTATGCACAGGTAATCGCCGGTGTAGTACCTACTCAAAGAGCTGCATACCGTCAGTTCAATTCTATCATTGCAGATCTTAATTATCAGTTGCCAAGCACCAATGCTTTTGATCGGAAAGTAGATCAGGATACACCATGGAGATCTGATAACGATCTTGGAGGAGTGTCTTTGAATGCCGATTTTAAAATAGGGAAGGGTACTCTTACCTCCACTACTGCATGGCGTTACTGGCACTGGAATCCTTCCAACGACCGTGACTTTACAGGACTTCAGGTACTGGCGAAATCACAGAATCCATCCAAGCATCAGCAATGGTCTGAAGAAATTCGTTATGCGGCAAAACTATCTAACCGTGTGAGTGGAGTGATCGGAGCCTTTACTATGGGACAATCTATCCATACTCAAGGTACAGAAGAATCAGGAAATGCACAGTGGCGTTTTTCACAGTCTACTACCAACACGGCAGCCTGGTCAACTCCAGGTCTCTTTGAGGGATACGGAATTAACACAGATGCCAAACTACAGACCTTGACCGCTGCGGTATTTGCCCAGGTAGACTGGAATGTGTTTAAAGGATTACATATTTTACCAGGTATCCGTTATAACTATGATGAGAAAATTGCTCATTATGAAAGAAAAACGTATGGCGGTCTGCAAACTACGGATCCAACGTTATTAGGACTGAAAAATCAGGTGTACAGCAATCAGCAGTTCAGAAAGGCTGCTACAGAGACAAACTTCTCTTATAACCTGACAGCCTCTTATAAATTCTCTGACCGTTTCAATGTATATGGTACTTATGCAAAGAGTTACAAGCCTGTTGGGGTGAACATCGCAGGACTCCCTACAGTAGGAGGACAGCCGGCATTGGATCTTGCCGTGATCAAACCAGAGGATGTGAATCATATTGAGTTTGGAGTGAAGACTTCACCAACTAAACGTTCTACCTTGAATGCTTCATTCTTCAACTCTGATATCAAAAATTACCAGGCAAACGTTCAGGCTGCTGAGCTTGGGGTAAACCGTGGGTATCTGGCGAACGCAGACGGAGCATATGTACATGGAGTGGAAGTAGACTTCAATGTAGGAGTGACCAGGAACCTGTCTTTCTATGGAGGAGTTACTTATACTGAAGGAAAATATAAAAGATTTGTGAATGCCCCTCTTCCTCTGGAAGAAACAGGTTCTCCGGTTTCTTTTAAAGATGTGTCAGGACAAAACCTTCCGGGTATTTCTAAATGGGCAGGATCTGTAGGGGGAGAAATTTCCAAGGATGCAAGATTCTTCAGAAACAATGGAAAAATTTTCCTTGCAGTTGAAAGTTTTGGACGTACCAAATTCTCTTCAAGCGCGTCTCCTTCGATCTATCTTAACGTGAACGAGTATGCGCTGTTGAATGCACGTCTTGGATTCCGTGCTACAGACGGATTATCCTTCTTCATCTGGGGACGTAATATTCTTGACAAAGATTACTACGAGCAATTGCTTCCGGCAGGTGGAAACGCAGGACATTATGCAGGGGTTCTTGGAGATCCTAGAACGTACGGTGCTACTGTCAGATATTCTTTCTAACAGAATATGAAAGTGACTAAATTTTCTGAACAATAGTTGTTGTTGAGTTAGAGTAGTCAGAAAAAGGATTGACGACCTACACCGTCAATCCTTTTTCATTTTAGGTCCCGTGGTCGAGTGGTTAGGCGGGGGTCTGCAAAACCTTCTACGTTGGTTCGATTCCAACCGGAGACCTCAGAAAACAGTAAGATGGTCGTGGATAAAATGTAGGGTCATTTTAGGTACAACATTCAGGATACGGTATCTCATATCTGTGATCCTGATAAGCAAAAAATATATCAGGGAGCAATCGAGGAACAAGGCATTTAAAAATGCCGGTAAACCTATGAAACGAAAACCATCTGTTCCGGAAATGCTCTTTTCAGGAGTTCAACTGGGAGCGAAAAATTTGAATAGTACCGACAGGGATATTTCCTGTGCATACGATTGGATCGTAACCAAAAAAAATTGGGTAATCCCCTCCGAGTGGGAGCATCTGGAGAAGCATTTGCGTTTATATCCCGGTGCCGCTTCACAGAAGCTGCTTGCGGGGATAGGGGAACGTTTTTATGGGAAAAAAGGAGGCCTCTTGCTGGCGGCCTCCTGGGCACTATCACCAGCCATCGTATGGTTTGTGTTGGTTTTACTTGCGGTAGGGTATGGTACGCATCCCTGGGCAGTGGCATTCCTGGGAGGAGTGAAGCCTGCTGTTGCGGCCATATGGCTGGTCATAGCTAGTGAGTTTGTACGGCCAGTGCTCCCCGGTAAAAGGCATTTGATAGAAATAATTGTAAGCAGCGCGTTTTTTTATGGTTGTTTCCATTTGTTGGGGAACCTGGTCCGGGGGGAGAATAGCTGGTTGGTGCTGGTGATTTTTTTCATGATAGCGATCTATTATATATTCCCGCCTGTACTGATGCTTTTGCTATTGAAAGGACGGGAAGCAAAACTCTGTTCACGGGCAGGGAATATCATGGCAGGAGTATCATGGGCGCTGGTGATTTTTTACGGACAAACGATTGTATGGCCGGAAGGACTACACAAGGGAATTGTCGACTTTCCCGCCCTTCTTTGGGGAGGTGTGTCATTTTGGGTATTGACCCGGCATGGGTTGGGATTCATTCCCCTGATCCTGGTAAGTGGGACGGGAGGAATTGTTTATTTCCTTATAAACAGCGGGTTATGAAAAAATGATTTTTTGCCCAATTTCATTACCTTTGCGGGGTTTCAGCAAGCATTCATGAGAGGTAAAGCGTTATTGAAGTATTTTATTCTGGTAGGGTTGTTCTGCATCATACAGCATGCATTTTCACAAGTGTCCGTTACCAAGCAATATCAAAACTGGACCCAGTATTTTCTTAATATTCGTTTGACAGATCGCTGGTCGGTCAATGGTGATGCACTTTTCAGGTGGAAAGACCTGAACGGAAGAAAATTTCAGACCGGGGTACGCGGAAGCATCTCCTATCATTTCAAGCAACCGGTCATGTTTTCGGCCGGTTATGTATACTTTATTCATTTCCCTATTGAGAAAACTTCTATTACGGTAAACCGCCGTGAGCAGCGTCCCTGGCAGCAACTCATGATCACGAACAAGTTTGGAAGGGTGCAGTTTTTACACCGCTACCGGTTTGAGCAGCGGTTTATAGAAAAGGCATCGGGGAATGTATTGACCGGAGGATACGGATTTCATTTCCGGGCCCGGTATCAGTTGAATGTGCAGTACCCGATCAACAAAAAAGAAATCACCGGAGGGACGCTTTTTGCTTTTGGGTTCAACGAGATCTTTGTCAATTTCGGGAAAGAAATTGTCTATAATTATTTTGATCAGAACCGGGTGGCGTTAGGGTTGGGGTATCAGATCACCAAATCGTTTGCCGGTACGCTCGCTTATCAGTATATATGGCAGCAGCAACGTAATACAGGTGCATATAACAGTACGGATTGCATCCGGCTTGCTTTCATACATAATATTGATCTCCGCCAAAAGGAGGAATGACAGAAAAGTCAGAGAGCAGCTGCGCTTAAACATGTTTCATCGGCATCGTACTATTTTGAGCAGAGCGGGGTATTTTCAATTGTACAATCCAAATAATGGATTGTTGTTATTAAGTAAACTGTTGTAATGAGCAAAATGTATGTACAATTTAAAAGGGAGATTTCCGGTTTGTTTTTTAGAGAACCGTAAAAATCAGAGGATGAAGTTTTTGCTCTTGTAATTTTTTGTATATTTATAAAACAAAAGTGATTTGAAAATAATCAGGTTTGAATTGAAACCCCTGATGAAGTTATTTTCTTAAATATTCTAAAAATGACTAAAAGGTCGGACTCTGCCGGGCATTTTTCTGTAATACCACTACCATGATTTTCACCGTTACGGATGCCATATTAGTAGTACTTTATCTCATCATTATTTTTGGGGCCGTAGTATATTATTCCGGAAAAACCAAGAGCATTACCCAGTACTTCCTGGCAGGAAGAAGCATTCCGTGGTTTGCGATCGGAGCGGCTCTTTTTGCGACGGATGTATCCAGTGAACATCTGATCGGATTGGCAGGAGCCGGCTATTCTTCCGGATTGGCAGTCAGTAATTTTGTGTTGTCGGCTTGTGTGGTGCTGATCCTGTTGGGTTGGTTTTTTACTCCCTTTTATCTGAAAACCGGGGTATTTACCATGCCTGAGTTTCTGGAAAAAAGATACAACGAAAAATGCCGCTGGTACCTTTCTACCGTTTCCATTACTGCTTATGTACTGACCAAAGTTTCGGTCACCCTGCTGGCAGGAGGCTTGGTGTTGAAGCATGTACTGGGCTGGGATATTTATACTTCTGCCCTGGTATTGGTGCTTTCCACGGGGTTGTACACCATGTTGGGAGGTTCCAGAGGAATCATTATGGTCCAGTTCCTTCAGGCCATCTTTCTTATTTTGGGTTCATCACTTCTGTTGTATTATGGGATGAAGGAAGTAGGAGGCATAGAAGGACTGAAAGCAAAAGTACCGGCCGATTATTTTGATATTTTCAAACCGATGAGTGATCCGGAATTTCCGTGGACGGGGATGGTATTCGGGGCACTTATTCTGGGGATCTGGTACTGGAGTACCGATCAGTATATTGTACAGATCACATTGAGTGCCAAAAATATTGACCATGCCCGCTCGGGAACGTTGCTGGCAGCTTACCTGCGGTTGCTTCCCATGTTGTTGCTGGTGGTTCCGGGAATCATTGCCAAGGCCCTGTATCCCGATATTCCGGCGAGCAGTGCTTACGTCACGCTGATCACGACTCTTCTTCCTACCGGTGTGCGGGCGATTGTGCTGATCAGCTTGCTGGCCGCACTGATGACCTCTCTTTCGTCTGCCTTTAATGCTACTTCTACTTTGTTTACGCTGGATATCTACAATAAATTATATCCGAAGGCCAATGACTTCGTCCTGGTTAACATAGGGCGGATCGCTACCTTTGTGGTCGTATTGTTCGGGATCATCTGGGTACCTTTTATCTACGCTCTTTCCAGCGATATTTATTATTATATTCAGAGTGTACAGTCGTACATAGCACCTCCGATCTGTGTGGTATTTCTGGTGGGGATTCTATGGGTGAGAGCCAATGGAACGGCTGCCATCAGTGTACTGTCGATCGGGTTTGTAATGGGGCTTCTGAAATTTGTATCCGATATTTTGTACCGAAGCTTTGCCGTGCGTGGAGGGATCGTTTCGTTCCTGGGAGAGATCAATTTTCTGCACTTTGCAATATTCCTGTTTTTGATCAGTCTTTTTCTGATGATCGTGATCAGTTTGTTCACCAAGGCTCCCGGAAAAGACAAACTGAAAGGGTTCACGCTAAAATATGCCAATGAGATCGTCAAAGACGAAGCCTATAAACAGGAAACCGGCCAGTACAAAAAGCTGAACATGATTGCCACCGCTGTATTGTTACTGTTCCTATCTGTGTATTGGTTTGTGTTTGGGTAGGGAATAGAGTCAATAATATTTATGATTCAAGATGCCAGATACAGAATTCCGGATAAGAAATAAAGAAATCTTAATTGCAGTCACTCGGGCTTTAGTCTGAGTGATTTCTATGGATTAATGATGAATAAAATTCAAATAACTATTTCTGATACAACTGAAAAGGGAATAATATTAATTTCTATTTTGTTTTATGTTTATGTTTTTGGAAAGTGCCGTGATTTTTTCTTAGAATATCGTGATGAACAATATCTTTATGCTACGCTTTTTTTATTTCCTTTTGTTTTATTAACGCAGTTGAAATATTTGAATAATAATATTAGCGACTACATTAGGAGCACTTGGCGTTTAGGTTTTATATTCTGTTGCTCATTTTTCCTGATATCAATTATTCAAACTTCTTATTGGCTCTATATCATTGGATCCAGTGAAAAGCGAGATGTTAAAATACTTGAATGTAAAATTGAAACTGCCGAAGGAGGTTTCGTTGCGAGAAGATCCGTTGGTTTTAAATTTAATGACAAATGGCATTATAAGGCGGTTACAGAAGGGGTCTTTCAAACGATAAAGCTAGAAGGGGTGGAAAATTATTGTGTTGTCTTAGCGTATTATAAAGCAAAAAATGATTTATTAATCGTCGAAAATAGTGAGATTGGTAAATGTGGAGAGGTAAGTGGTAGAGGGATCAATTAGGTATGTCCGGATACTTCGAGATGTACTCACTCAGACCTCCCAATAAATTTCAACGTGCAGTCGCTATGGGCTTTAGCCCATAGCGACTGCAAAGGACAATTATGTGATGACTGGCTAAATTTCTATATCCTGCATCTAGTATCTAGTATCTAGTATCATACTCCCCCTCTTTAATTAGAGGCTTTGCTGTCCGAATATTTCTCCTCGTTTTGGTAAACAAATTCAAAATACCATTTCTGCACCGAATCCATCGATACAAAGATCCATATCAATACAAGTGCTCCCAGCAACAGAAAAGGACTTTCAAAAAGATAGCTTAAATAAAAAGCGATCACGATGGCCCGGATATATTCCAGGTGAAAAATCCACTTGCGTTGTTCCAGCAAAGCACCGCAGTTGACCAATGTGATCAGAATAAATATGATCCCCGTTATTTTTTCGACCGGACCTATCTGATGGTAAAAATAGGTGATCAGAAATAACAACAGTAAAGAAAAAGCGATCTGCGCGATCAGGTATATCCGGAACCGGGTGGTCAGTACTACGTTTCCTCTCTCCGGTAGTATTTTCTTTTCCAGACTTGGCCGTATAGATTGATCCAGTAATTCAGGAGGCCCGAAGATCACTCTTACAATGTTGCGAAAAGTAACTTCCCGTTTGATGGCCGCCAGCATTTCCAGGTAATAGTGAAAATGCTGCCATATGAAACTCTGGCTTTTCAGCGGATGGGTCAGGCCATAGACAGGCTCTTCTTCCTCTTTTTGGAATGTACCGAACAGTTTATCCCAGAAAACAAACAGATCACCATAGTTCTTGTTGATGTACTTTTCGTTGGATGCATGGTGTACCCGGTGGTGGGAGGGAGTAATGAGGATGTATTCCATCCAGCCTAGTTTTCCGATCAGTTGTGTATGGGTGAAAAAAGAATATCCTGCATGGATCACGGATACCGCTATGATCAGTGCAGGATGAAAGCCTATCAGAGGCAGTATACACCAGAAGATATTCCGGATGAAGGCCTGTATCGTTGTGACACGGGCCGACACTGTATAGTTGAATTCTTCACTTTGATGATGTACGATGTGTGCTCCCCAGAACAGGTTAATTTCATGGCCGAGACGATGGTACCAGTACCATACAAAGTCGGTGGCCAGGAGTAAAAGGATCCATACGATCCAATGATTCGGAATGGAGAACAAGGCATAATGCTCGTACACATACATAAACATTCCGTAAAAGGAATAGGAAATAAAAAGATTGATTAACCTCTCTGCAATGCCCACACTGATGTTGGTAATAGAACTGTCAAATTTGAAAACATTCTTTTTCCTTTTTTGTAAAGCGACCACATATTCGATTCCTACAAACAGAAAAAATGCAGGCACTACAAAGGCTAAATATTTAGTGTCCATTAGTTATTCAGAAATTCTTGTACGTAACGGTTAAACAATTCAGGTTGTTCCATCATTGGGACGTGTCCACACTTATCCATAAACTTTATTTCAGAGTGAGGGATAAGCTCGTGAAATTCCAATGCTGTTTCAGGAGGAGTGATCTCGTCCTGTAGTCCCCATACCAGCAGCGTGGGTACTTTGATCTGATAGAGTACATCAGACAGATTTTCTTTCTGTGCCGCTCTGGCAAGTCCTATCAGGCTTAGTGTTTTGATCCTGCTTTGTACGGTCTCGTACACTTCGTCTACCAGTTCTTTGGTAACGACTTCTTTGTTATAAAAAGTATACCGTACTTTTTCGTTTACATATGCATAGTCTTTCATTCTGGGGAATGATCCACCAAGAGAATTTTCAAATAGTCCTGAGCTTCCGGCAAGTATGATCTTGCCTACATTTTCAGGATGTTTCAGCGTATACAACAAGGCGATATGTCCTCCCAGAGAATTTCCCATCAGGATGACATTTTTAAGCGATCTCTTCCGGATGAAATTTTCGACAAAGCTTACCAGTTTATTCAGACTTGATTCTTTCAGAGAAATATCAAACAGAGGAAGCCTTGGAATGATTACTCTATAATCAGCGGAAAAATGTTGTGCCACATATTCCCAGTTACTTAAGTTCCCGAATAGTCCATGGAGAAGTATTATTGGCTGTCCTTTTCCCTCATCATAGTAGGTCTCAATGTTCTCGGATAGTTTAATACTGTTTAGCATAATCAATTGCAGTTTATCTGTTTATTTTTTATTTGTATGGAGGTGGAATTAAGTCTGATTTATTGAAAGGAAATATCCCTGTTTTTGTATTGCCTGGTTAGTGTTGCTTTCATATTGTTCAGGGTTTTGACAGGGCCTTCCGATACTGCGAGGTTGACCACCCAGTCAGGAATGTCTCCCCCCGGATCAAGTGACATGAAATATTCTACTTCTATGAAATTTTGTTCAAGAGGAGTGAATTTCCAGTAGGCATTGAACGCTGGTATTCTTACTACATTTTCTACAGGAGGCAGGTAGCCGGGAACACCATGGGAGGTGATGGTTGTAACTTTCGAAACGGAATCCTGGCTGACCACTGTGTGTATGATCATATCACGGTTGGACAGTGGCCATGGTGTCCCTGTTTCCTGGTAGTGATATGTTTCGTTTTCATTAATTTTTTTGAGCAGATACGATTTCGAACATCCGTATACCCATTTAGGATAGTTTTCTTTTTCTCCAACCAGTTTCACTAAATGAGGCAAGGTAGTTTGATACCTTGTGACTGTTTTAAGTTCTTTCCGGTTAGAATTTTTAGACAGACGGGTATATACTTTTATCCCGTCTGTATCTTTCCGGAGCTTCCAGGCAGTAGTTGGATCTGTCTTGGTACCGGTCTGAAAGGACATCAGCACTACAGAAAAGATCAGCCAATACCTGGAAGGTTTTGAATACAGATTTGAATCGTGCATCATGGTTTTCATTAATTTGAAAGCACCGGCTGTTTGTTTGATTTGTACACGATTTTGAAAGCCTGGTCAAAGTCTTTCTGAATATCTTCAATATGCTCAATCCCTACGGAAACTCTTAGTTGTCCGGGTTTTACTCCGGTGGCCAGTTGTTCCTCCGGCGATAGTTGCTGATGGGTGGTAGAAGCAGGATGGATGATCAGCGTTTTGGCATCTCCTACATTGGCCAGGTGACTGGCCAGCTTCAGGCTGTTCACAAATTCGTCCGCGGCTTCTTTGCCTCCTTTCAGAGTAAAGGAAAGCACTCCGCCGAAACCATGGGTCAGGTATTTTTTTGCCAGTTGATAGTAAGGACTTTCCGGAAGGCCTGGATAATTCACGCTCACTACTTCTTCTCTGCCGGAAAGCCAGTGGGCAAGTGCCAATGCATTGTCGGAATGTCTTTGTACCCTTAGGGAGAGCGTTTCGAGTCCCTGGATCAAAAGGAAGGAGTTAAAAGGACTGATCGCCGGACCAAAATCACGAAGACCTTCCACTCTGGCACGGATGATGAACGCAATGTTTCCGAATGGTCCCTGGTCTCCGAAGATCTCCCAGAACTTAAGTCCGTGGTATCCTTCGGAAGGTTCTGTAAACTGAGGGAATTTGCCGTTGCCCCAGTTATAATTTCCTCCGTCTACGATCACCCCGCCAATGCTGGTACCATGACCGCCGATCCATTTCGTAGCCGATTCTACTACAATATTGGCTCCGTGTTGAAGAGGTTTGAAGAGGTATCCTCCTGCACCGAATGTGTTATCTACGATCAAAGGAAGGTCGTATTCTTTGGCCAGACCGGCTATCGCTTCAAAGTCCGGGATGTTGAATTCCGGATTGCCAATGGTTTCCAGGTAGATCGCTTTTGTATTCTGATCGATCAGTTTTTCAAATTCATTGATATTATCTCCTTTGGCAAACTTTACCTGGATGCCGAGACGTTTGAAGGACACCTTAAATTGATTGTAGGTTCCTCCATATAAATAAGAGGTTGTGATAAAATTATCTCCGGCCTGCAGAATATTGTTCAATGCTATAAACTGTGCCGCTTGTCCGGAAGCTACGGCCAGCGCCGCAACCCCTCCCTCAAGTGCTGCAATTCTTTTTTCAAACACATCTGTAGTGGGGTTCATGATGCGGGTATAGATGTTCCCGAATTCTTTCAGAGCAAACAGATTGGCTCCATGTTCGGAGTTTTTGAAACCATAAGAAGTGGTTTGATAAATAGGAACTGCCCTGGACTGTGTGGTTGGATCGATTTCCTGGCCGGCATGAAGCTGGAGTGTTTCAAAGTGTAAGTCGTTGTTAGCCATATTTATATTGTTTAATCTATATTATCTATATAAAATCTATAGACAAAGTTATATATATTTTATTCAAAACCAAGATTCCTTGTCTTTAATTTTTTGCCGGGTAGATCCGGCTAAGTTTTAAGATCCGGTTCTTCCGGATCAGCCATTGAATTTCATAGAGATACCGTATAAAAGGATAAAGGAACCGGTGTGTTTTTCGTTTGGAGGTCCTGCGTTTTTTATACAAAAGAAGACCATTTCCTTGCGTACCTGCTGAAGCAGGAAGTACAGGACGAATGGCTGGGTTTTTCCGCGGTACGATGTCTGTGAGGTGCGTCATAAGGTACTACAGGGATTGATTTCGTAAAAGCATCTTCCGGGAACGTTTGGGCAGATCGAAGGCAGAATGAAAGATCCGTTTCATTTCCTCAAAATCCCCGTATCCTGTAGAGACTACCAGAAGAGAAAGCGCCATGTCATAATAGATCCTGAACAGGTAAGAAGGGACTTCCCTGGCCAGTAATTGACGCAGAAATGTTTCATGACCTGCGATGGACTTTTTTAACTTAAAAGAGAAAGTGCTTCCGTACCCTGCTTTAAATAGGGAAGAGGCGAGGCCATGATTTTCATTGTCAGCAAATCCCATATAGTTGACATATTCCACTTGTTTTTGTTTTCGTAGCCAGTTGCACAGCATAGCCGTATTTTCTGCTTTACGGAAAAGCACATAGTCTATGTTTTCAATGTCATAATACCAGTCGGGCTCTATGGTAAGATCCACATTTCTGACCAGGGAAGATGCCCGGATATGGTCCAGCAGGGAAAAGAAATAGCGGGATGAATGATCCGGATTTTTTTTGATCTTTCGGAATTGTTCATTATTGGGTAGATGATCAAATTTTGGATTTCGCCATTCGTAGGTACCGTCTTCGATCATTACAGCTCCTGCGTATTTTCTGTTTTGGAGCAGCCAGGGAGCAGTATCCAGCAGCACAATATTGGCTCCATACCGGATCGGAGAGGTGTGGTATCCAGGGCCTCCTGCGGTATTGTCTACTACCAGCGGAATGTTTTTTTCTTTCGCAATACGGGCTATTTTCCGGATGTCCGGAATGTTCAGAAATTCATTGCTGACGGTTTCAAGATATATGATCTTGGTGTTTTCATCGATCAGTCCGAGGAAAGTATCCAGCCTGCCGTCTACCGACAGTCGTATAGAGATACCGGAATTTTTGTAGACCGATTCGTCGTTAAAATAAAGCGACCAGGAATTGAAGGAAACAATATTGTCGCCAGGACGCAACAGCGATTTGAATAGCAGAAACCGCGCTACCGAAAGGGATTCCAGTACCAGCGCATTGGCTCCGCCTTCCAGCTCGTTTATCTTTTCTTCCAGATAGCTTACGTTAGGATGTGAAGGGAGTAGTACTTTGGGATTCCTGACGGAATAGTCCGTCAATTGCATATGATCAATTAGTTCATGAATTGTTTTGGCAGAGGTCCGGACCGGATTACGGTCAGCATTTATATTTTTCATAATAGTACACGAAAAGGTGTTGTTTCATTTTATAATTGGGAACTACAAATAAAAGCACGCACGAGTAGTGTGCGGAACGGCATTTAACAACAACAACAAAGACTTTTTATCCAGTGGGTGGATGAAAAAACGATGGCTTTATAGGTTGGATAAAAAATCATTATATATTAAGTCTATAGACAAAGTTATTATATTAAAATTTAAAAACAAGCAAATTTGACTATATTTTTAATTCTATATTAAATCTATAGATTTTATATTGTAGTGTTGATTTTAATTCTATATTTGTAAAAAAAATAGAAAAATGTTTTATGATGCTGTCTAAAGAACTGATAGAGGTATACAAAGAGGAAGGGCTCGCAATAGAAGCCTTCAAGGAGTATCGTGTTAAAAAAGGAGTAGTTTGTAAAAAATGCGGATGTCATCAGCATTACTGGCTGGCCTCTAAATATCAGTTTCAGTGTCGTGTTTGCCGGTTTCGTACTACTTTACGCAGTGGGACTATTCTGGAAGGAAGCAAGCTCCCGTATTCCTATTTCTTTATCGCGGTCCATTTACTGATCAAGCATGGGAACAGCCTGAGTATTGATGAATTTCAGAGACAAACCGGTCATAAGTATTACGATCCTTTGTGGGATTTTCTGAGAAAGATTAAAAATTATATAAAGGAAAACGAGCAAAGCACCGTCCTCATTGATTTTCTGGAGGTCGTGAATCAGTATTTTATAAATTATAAAGAAACCATACTCCAACCCAAGGAAGAAGTGTATGAAACAAAATATAGTGGATGACGAGGCAAATTTTTTTGCTTCGGAGCAAAGACTCCAGGAGATCGAAAAGGAAATAGAACAGCTTGAAAATAAAAGAGCGGATGTTTCGACCAATGAGAAGCTCCTGGATAATATCAATGAGCTGAATGCCAAAAGTCCGAAGATGAGAAGGCTGGTGATCGGTACGATCATTTTTGTCCTGCTCGCTTTTTTTGTTTCCTACAATGTTTATTTGTCCAAACCGGAATTCGTACGTATTACGATTGAGTTTATAGAAAGTGTTTTTAATGCGGGACTCTTTAGGTTTATCCTGGTAGGACTCTTCGCTCAAATGGTGGACGGGGCTTTGGGAATGGCATATGGAGCTACCTGCAGCTCGTTTTTGCTCGGCTTGGGATTACCTCCCGCTACCGCTAGTGCCAGTGTACATGTAGCGGAGATCTTCACTACCGGAGCCTCGGGGTTGTCGCATCTCAAATTTGGGAATGTCAATAAAAAATTATTTATGTATTTGCTATTTCCCGGTGTGATCGGAGCAGTGGCCGGAGCTTACATTCTTTCGGATGTGATCGACGGCGATTTCATCAAACCCTTTATCGCAATTTATCTGCTGTTTTTGGGAGTAGTCATTCTCCGAAAAGCACTTCGTCCGAAAATTGTTAAAAAGAAGACGAAGAACATAGGCTGGCTGGCGGTGTTCGGCGGTTTTATGGATTCTATAGGCGGCGGTGGCTGGGGACCGATTGTAACCTCTACCTTGTTAAGCAAAGGACGTTCGGCAAATTATACCATCGGATCAGTGAACCTCGCAGAGTTTTTTGTAGCCCTTTCCGGGGCCGGAACTTTTCTGCTTTTTACCGGTATTTCCGGCTGGCAGGCCATCATCGGCCTGATCATCGGCGGTGTGATTGCTTCTCCTCTGGCTGCTTTTGTAGTGTCCAGGGTAAAGCGGAAACCACTGATGATTATTGTAGGAATCCTGATCGTAGTCTTGAGTATCCGTACGTTTGTTTCCTCAGATTATTCCGTAATTCTGAATTTGTTTTGATAACACAGAGGAGTGTATGAAAGTAGCTTATTTTGCCGGATCACTTGTCAGAAATCTGGACGGAGTATCGAGGGTGCTTTATAAAATATCGGATTACAATAAAGATACGGGGATTGATTCGGTTTTCATTTCTCCGGATGTGGATGAACGGATCGGAAACCGGACGATCTCCCTGAAGGGCTTCCGGCTTCCGGGGTATCATGAGTATAAGTTTTCGGTCAGCACCAGTGATTATGTACAGGAGCAACTGGCCTCCCTGAATTTTACACCGGACCTGGTACATGTACATTCTCCTTGTCCTGCCGGCCTGGCAGGAATACGGTTTGCCCGTAAAAATAATATCCCTGTCATTGCTACGTACCACACGCATTTCATCAGTTATTTAAAATATCATAAGGCGGGGTTCTTGCAACCATTGGTGGCGAGGTATATGCGTTACTTCTATAATCAGTGTGAGCTGGTGATTGTGCCTTCTCAGCGGTTAAAGTATGAATTAGAACTGCTGGGAATTTCCAACGTCCGGGTACTGCCGCATGGAGTGGATTTTACGCTTTTTAATAAAGAGTATTACAGTCCTGCGTTAAGAGAAGCCGAAGGAGATAAAAAGATCTTGTTCTATGCCGGCCGGTTGGTGAAAGAGAAAAACCTGGAAGTATTGGCACAGGCCATTAATAAGGTAGCTCAGCGAAGGCAGGATTTCATTCTCTGGATAGC
Organism: uncultured Chitinophagaceae bacterium; assembly: GCA_964437245.1. Classification (GTDB taxonomy): domain Bacteria; phylum Bacteroidota; class Bacteroidia; order Cytophagales; family Cytophagaceae; genus JANYCO01. Next base: position 6,912 of record CAYTGJ010000036.1, on the reverse strand, counting down.
AGGAACCGGAAATGCAGAGGCTGCGTTAAAACAAACTATGAAAAACACTACGTTTTTTGGTTTTTGCGATGCCCGTAAACTATCCGCATTGTATGCCACGGCAGAGATCTTTATTTTTCCTTCTGCCACCGAAACATTCGGAAATGTAACGCTGGAAGCAATGGCTTCTTCTACGGCTTGTATTGTAGCCAATTCAAGAGGTTCTGCCGACCTGATCCAAAATGACTGGAATGGTCTGCTGTTTGATCCTGAAAATGTAGAAGAATTAGTAGATTGTATCGAAAAATTGTTAAATAGCGAGAACAAGCGAAAGCAGTTGGCCGAAGCGGCTTATCTCTCTTCTCAGTCGTATCGCTGGCGTACCATTCTCGATCGACAGAGAGGGGTGTATCAGGAGGTGACCGGTACAGAGCCAGAGCATGTCAGAGAGGCAGTGTAACAGAAATAAAAAACAGGGACTAGAAAAATAGATCGTATAGTATTATGGGATATGCATTAGTAACAGGAGCAAGCAAGGGAATAGGAAAGGAAATGGCGATCGCACTGGCCAAAAGAAAGTATGATCTTTTGCTGATAGCCCGTTCGGAATCTTTGCTGAAAGAACTCGCTACCTCGCTGACGGAGCAGTATAAAGTACAGGTGTCCTACAAAGCCCTTGATCTCTCCGATCCGGCAGCAGATACGATTATTTATAACTGGATCCGGGAAAATTCATTTCAGGTTTCTTTCCTGGTAAACAATGCCGGCTACGGTTTGTGGGGGAATTTTGAGGTGCTTACCTTACCGGAACAACAAAATATGATCTACCTCAATACTGTTTTTCCTGTCAATCTTACGCATCGTTTACTGCCACTGTTGAAGCAGGAAAAATCTTCCTACATCCTCAACGTAGCCAGTACTGCTTCTTACCAGGCAGTTCCTTCGCTTACGGTTTATGCTGCTACCAAATCATTTTTACTTCTTTTTTCCCGAGGGTTGAGATATGAGCTGAAAGATACCGGAGTGTCGGTTTCCTGTCTTTCGCCCGGACCTGTGAAGACAGGTTTTATAGAGCGTGCAGGGATGCAGGCAATCCAGGAAACGGCCGACCGTTTTGGAATGAACGCCGACGAGGTGGCCGAGACTGCCATCCGCAAGACCTTGAAGGGAACGGCAGAGATCATCCCGGGGTTTACGAATAAGCTGGGAGTATTTTTTTCATGGCTGCTTCCCAAACGCCTTATTGAAGGAGTTGTGGCATCTGTGTACAATAAGAAGAAATAAACAGGAATAGAAAATCTTTCAGGATACAAGATCTCTGATACCGGATTCCTGAGACAAGGTAATTTGAATTAGACCATCCGATCTGTTTTGTGGAGGAATAAAAATGCTCTGTAGCGATTTCTAAACTCCTCTTATATCTATCTTATATCTGGAAGTTATCTCATCACTTGCGATAGAGTTGCCTATTCAATGTTTTCCATAAAAACGTTATCCAGCATCTTGAATCTGGCATCTAGTATCTAGTATCTGTTTTTAAGTTCCCAATACGATTAGTGGTATCATTCCCGTGATTTTGACTGTTTTACAAAAATAATCGGAGAAATAGTTGCAGATATAATTTTTATACATAACTTTGTATATAGAATTAGTATAGAATGAATCACAAGAACAAATTTGCAGAATTTTTAACACCGGGAGCAGCGAATACTAATGGCTGCTCTTCAGGTCGCTGTTGTTGTTGTTGCCGGTAATCCACCTATAACCATCCTTTGTTATTTATTATACGGGATAGGGAATCCCTTCTGACTTCTGACAGGAAGAAGAGGTAATAACATTTAAAAATCAAAAAATATTTTATAAAAATAGTTACTGCTATGAAAAATACATATCCGACATTTCAACTGGGAGAGAAGCTTACACAGGAACAAATAGAATTTTACAATGAAAATGGTTTTATCCATTTTGAAAATTTCATTAAGCCGGAAACCGTAGAACTTGTGGTGAGGTCTTCCCGGGAAGTAGAACAGGAATGGATCAAAAACAATGTTCAGAAAGTAAACGGAGTGCCGATTAAGTATGGAAAAGATCTGGATGGATCACCGATTGTACAGCGTTTTGCATTTACTTCCCAATACAGCCCGGTCATTTCAGAACTGGTAAAAGATCCCAGATTAAATATCCTGCTGCCATTGGTAGGAGAGGATGCACGAATTGGTGAATATGAAAAAGACGGAGTCGTCTTCAATCACTATATCAATTCGGAGCATAGCAATTTTACCCAGATGGGATGGCATACAGACGGCTTGAGAGATCTTTTTTACGGAGGAAAAGTAAAACCAATGATCAATGTCGGGATTCATCTGAGCAATCTCAGGGAAGAGCACGGAGGATTACGGTTGCTTCCGGGATCTCATAAGCAGGGGATCTTTGATATGCTCTTCAGAAAAAAATACTTCCTGGATACCCGTCCGGATCCTGAGGAAGTAGCGGTGATTCCTAAAGCGGGAGATCTGACCATTCACGACGGTCGTTTGTGGCACAGAGCTGCTCAGTCTACCCTGATCGGAGAAGTGAGCCGGAGAAGAGTGATCTATGTACCAATTATCAACGGACGATACGAACCTAAAGATGAAAACAGTCCTACCAAATTATACCAACGGTTTGCAGGACTTGTGAAATAAGACCTTTGTTGTTTAGATTGGATTACGGGAAGGAGTATTACTGGCCACAGTATGCTCCTTTCTTTTTGTAAAGAAAGGTTGTGTTCGATCTACTACAGGAAATAAAATATAAGCTATCGGTTGGTAGTTTCTGACGGGGTGGTGTCGGAAGAAGGAGCGATGTTTTCGGTTTCCTCCCTCCGCATATCAATACGAAGCTGATGCATATTGAAGACATTCGAGTATGGCCTTACACTTTTAGTAAGGAAAACACTTCCGCCGATAATGCTGTTCTGTCCTATGACCGTGTTTCCTCCCAGAATAGTGGTACGGGCATAGATGATCACATTATCTTCTATTGTGGGGTGCCTTTTAACTTCCGACATCTCTTTGCTGACCTGCAGAGCGCCGAGCGTTACTCCCTGGTAGATGCTTACATTTTTCCCGATCACACTGGTGGCTCCGATCACGATCCCGGTGCCGTGATCGATAAAGAACGGTACGTCGATCGTGGCCGCAGGATGAATATCAATTCCTGTTTTGCCGTGTGCATGCTCGCTCAGCATTCTGGGAAGGATTGGAATCCCCAATTGTGAGAGTTTGTTGGATATCCGGTATACTGCTATTGCATAGAAGCCCGGGTAGGAAACAATTACTTCGTGAATGCTGGTAGCAGCAGGATCATTTTCGTAGATCTTGGCCGCATCAAGCCGAAGGTTATGATAGATCTCTTCCAGTGAATCGTAGAACGAATTGACCGTATCGACGATCGCCAGGTCTTTCGGATCTAAATAACCCAGTAGAATATTTTCCAGGTCTATCTGGCTTTTTTTTAAGATCCCTTCGTAGGTAGATTGTTTGTTCAGATGGTTGTTGATCGGAAACAAAAACTCAATGAGATCATTCAGCCAGCCACCGGCATCTTGCATGGAAGGAGTTGCTTCCCATTCTGCTACGTGTGTCTGGTGAAGAAGATTAATAAAGTGGTGCACGTTTTTTGATTTCATGGTCCTGGTGAGCAGACGGGAAGAAAGTTCATTTCACTCTAAAACAGGAGTGGAAATGAACTTTCTTCTTTTCCGCTTATTTTTTGTATTTTCTATGACTGCTCAGCTTGTGTAAGGTAGCCACCAGTACATCTATTTCTGCACAGGTATTATAAAAGGCCAGGGAAGGACGTACGGTGCTTTCGAGTCCGAACCTTCTCAGGATAGGTTGTGCACAGTGATGTCCTGATCTTACAGCAATCCCTTCTTCGTTTAGTGCAGTTCCTACTTCTTCCGTTTTGTAGCCTTCCAGAACAAAAGACAGTACACTGGCTTTCTCTCTGGCTGTTCCGATCAGACGGAGGCCGGGAATTTCCTGAAGGAAAGTAGTCGCATAGACAAGCAGGGCATGTTCATACTGGGCGATCAGATCGATGCCGATGCGGGTGACGTAGTCGATGGCGGCTCCAAGGCCTACTGCATCAGCAATGTTGCCGGTCCCGGCTTCGAAGCGGGCCGGTGCCGGGTGGTAGATCGTTTTTTCAAACGTTACGTCCTGGATCATGTTGCCCCCACCTTGCCAGGGAGGAGTCTGGTTAAGCAGCGCTTCTTTTCCGTACAGTACGCCGATCCCCGTAGGTCCGAATACTTTGTGCCCGGAGAAGACAAACCAGTCTGCCTGCAAAGCCTGTACGTCAGTGCGGATGTGAGAGACGGATTGCGCTCCGTCTACCAGTACATGTGCACCTGCCGCATGTGCCAGGTCTACGATGGCTTTGGCGGGAGTGATGGTACCGAGTGCGTTGGATACCTGTGTAAAAGAGACCAGTTTTGTCCTGGAATTCAGAAGTTTTGCATATTCTTCCAGGATGATCTGTCCGTCTTCGTCTACCGGGATCACCCGTAGCCTGGCCCCTTTTAAGGTAGCCAATTGTTGCCAGGGAACAATATTGGCATGGTGTTCCAGATGACTGACAATGATTTCGTCTCCGGCATGAATGTTGGCTTCTCCCCAGCTTTTGGCTACCAGGTTGATGGCCTCTGTAGTTCCCCGTACAAAAACGATCTCGTTGATCGAACCCGCATTGATGAAATGTTGTACCTTCTGCCTGGCTTCTTCGTAAGCATCGGTGGCACGGGCAGCCAGTTCGTGTGCCGCCCGGTGGATGTTGGAGTTTTCATGTTCATAAAAATGCCGGATCCTGTCCATTACCTGGGAAGGTTTTTGCGTAGTAGCAGCATTGTCAAGCCATATCAGCGGTTTCCCATTCACTCTTTCCTGAAGGATCGGAAAATCTTTGCGTACAAGATTTACATCAAAAGGAGCCTGCACTATTCCCCCCTGTGCAGCGATCTTCTTTTCATGGAGTGAATGGTTTTTTCCCGTCAGGAAATAAAAGGAAGGATCCACCACGTTTTGTCCGTGGAATGCGGGCAGTTGACCGGAGGGAACAGAAGTCGGGATCGTTTTGATCACTTCCTGTAAAAAAGGATCCTGGTGATACGGGAACGAATGAATCAGCTGTTCGTTCAGAAAAGTTTCCTGGAATGGAGAAATATTTTGAGTGCTTCTGACGGTGTCTGTGTAACCGGTATAACTGTAGTTACTTTCCGGCTTATTTTTTACAGACGCAGGAGAAACTCCACTTCCGGCAGCAGATTTCGGTACAATTCCCTTTCCTGCAAAATGAGGGTCCGGCAGGCTTGTCTGAGGATCACTGATATTAAATTCCTTGTTCTGCTCCAGGGCAGAAGGCGAAAGTCCGCTTCCGGCAGTAGATTGGGGAATTGTATTTCCGTTCAGTACCTGGGAATATATCTTATCTGAATCGCTGGTCGTGGCCGGCAGGAAAGAAGAACTCTCCTGTGGATACGTCAGATTCTTTAGTTCTTCCGGAGGAAGAGGAACCGAGGTCCCGGGTAGTGTAGTAAAAAGAGCATTGGCAAGCTGCTCCAAGGTCTTTTCTTCCGGAACGTCGTGATGATGATTAATAGTTATACTCATGATAATTTCCAATTTCTACATCGTCCAGCACAGCAATAGCATCGTCTACCAGGATAGCAAGCGAGCAATACAGGGAGACCAGATAAGAAGCGATGGCTTTATTATTAATGCCCATAAAACGAACCGATAATCCGGGAGACTGTTCACCCGGCAATCCAGGCTGGTACAAGCCTACGACTCCCTGGCGGCTTTCTCCCGTGCGGATCAGCAGGATCTTGGATTTCCCGTTCTCAATAGGTACTTTATCCGAAGGGATCAACGGGATCCCTCTCCAGGTGATAAATTGTGATCCGAATAGAGATACCGTAGGAGGAGGAACACCTCTGCGGGTACATTCACGGCCGAAAGCCGCAATTGTCAGCGGATGAAGAAGAAAGAAACCGGGTTCTTTCCATACCTTGGTGATCAGTTCATCCAGATCGTCTGGAGTAGGAGGTCCTTTACGGGTTTTGATCCGCTGCGCAGGAGACGTACTGTGAAGCAGACCGTATTCTTTGTTATTGATCAGTTCACTTTCCTGTCTTTCCTTGATGATCTCAATCGCCAGGCGAAGTTGTTCGCTGATTTGATTGTAAGGTTTGCTATACAGGTCGGACACACGAGTATGTACGTCCAATACCGTATTCACTGCACTCAGGTTGTACTCCCGTGGATTCTCTATATAGTCTACAAACGTTGAGGGAAGTTCTCTTTCGTCGCGGGCCGAACAGTCGACCAGGACATTGTCGGCATCTTTCACTTTGTTTACCCGGTATACTCCGGATTCAACGGGAATCCAGTTGAGCAGGTGCGTAAGCCATCTGGGTGTGATACTGGAGAGTTGTGGCACGGTACGCGTCGCAATGGCCAGTTGTCTGGCTGCTACATCGCCCAGTGCAGTTTGATTTTTTAGTTGATCTGACATTTACTTGAAGTATTATTAAATAAGTGTGAAAAGTTTTTCCGGGTTATTTAGAGTCGCCGGAATCATCAAATTGAGCAACTAAAGTATTGCTTCTGTAAAGCTTGTACAACGCCAGGGACATTTGCTTTTGAGATCTTACCACCTGTAAAAATACTTATAAGCTGTTTTTGTGATTCTGTAATGATATTAGAGCTGTATATTTTTTTGAAAAATACCACTACAGGCGAACGGTACTTTTGAGAAAAGCTCCCTTTGTTTTTATGAAATATTGCTTAACTTAGAAAAGAAGCAATTACAAATCTTAGTTAATAGATCACTGCTATGTCGAATGTTAATCTTATTATAGAAGAAAGAGCTGCCAATATAGGCAACTTT